>JAGVUH010000247.1 GCA_019136395.1 Gammaproteobacteria bacterium | reverse complement strand
CGGCGGCCCTCCCACATCTGCACCTTGAAGGCCAGGGCGACCAGGGTCCCCTTGGCGTCCATGGCCACCTCCTCGGGGCTGCCATCGGGGCGGATGGCGATCGAGGGGGGACGGTCGAGGGGCGCGGGCAAGAGCTCGACCACCCCATCCAGCAGGGGCTGGACGCCGAGGTTGCGCAGGGCGCTGCCGCCAAAGCAGGGGAAGTGGGTGCCGGCCAGGGTGCCCTGGCGCAGGGCGGCCCAGAGTTCCGCCGGTGCCGGGTCCTCGCCGGAGAGGATGCGGTCCGCCAGGGCGTCATCCTGTTCGGCGCAGGCCATGAGCAGGGATTCCCGCTCGTGGGCGAGGGCCTCCCAGAGGTGGTCCGGGCAGGGGCTGACCTCCAGTTCGGTGCCCTGGTCGCCGGTGAAACCGATGAGGGTGCGCTCGATCAAATGGACCACCGAGGGCAGCCCGTTGGGGGCCTCCAACACCGGGATGGTCACCGGGACCGGTTCGGCCCCCAGGCGCCGGCTGAGGCTTTCCAGGCTGTGGTGATAATCCGCCCCGGGCCGGTCCATCTTGTTGACGAAGAAGATGACCGGCAGGTTGAAGCGGCAGCGCTGGCGCCACACCGTCTCGGTCTGGGGCTCGACGCCGCGCACGCCGTCGATGACCAGGATGGCCCCGTCGAGGACGCGCATGGAGCGCTCCACCTCGACGGTGAAATCGACGTGGCCGGGGGTGTCGACGATTTGCAACAGATGGCCGCGCCAGGGGGCCTTGGTGACGGCGGAGGTGATGGTGATGCCATGCCGCTGCTCCTCCGCCAGGTAGTCCATGTGGGCGGCGCCATCGTGGACCTCGCCGATTTTGTGGGAAGCGCCGGTATAAAACAGTATCCTTTCCGTCAAGGTCGTCTTGCCGGCGTCCACGTGGGCGGCGATACCGATGTTGCGTACGTGCGAGAGCGGCGAAGGCTTGGACATTGAAATTCGTGAGGCTAAGCAGTCAATGAAAAGACAAATTCCCGTGACGGGCGTGGGCCGCCCTGGCAAGGGCCTGGGCCGGGCGATGGCCCCGGTGGTGGCGGGCCTGACCCTGGCCCTGGTCGCGGCGGTGGGTGCCCCGCCGGTCGAGGCCGCCGTGTTCCGTCTGACGGACCCCAACCAGGAGGTCGTAGGCCGGGCATTCTATGTAAAGAGCCGCAAGGAAGACACCCTGCTCGACATCGGCCGCCAGAACAACATGGGCTACGACGACATGCGCCAGGCCAACCAGAAGGTGGATGTCTGGGTCCCCAAGGCCGGCGCGGATGTGCTGGTGCCGGAGAGTTTCGTCCTACCGGATGCCCCCCATCAGGGCATAGTCCTCAACCTGGCGGAGAAGCGCCTGTACTTTTATCCCAGCAGTGGCCGGGAGGTGCACACCTTCGCCATCAGCATCGGTCGCGACGGGCTCAATACCCCCAAGGGCCGCTTCAAGGTCACGGCCAAGGTCAAGGACCCGACCTGGACCCCGACCGCCCAACACCATGCCGATCGCGCCAAGGAAGGGCGGGAACCCCTGCCAGCGGTGGTGCCCGCTGGTCCCGATAATCCCTTGGGCCAATACGCCTTGCGCACCAGCGCGCCCAGCATCCTCATCCATGGCACCAACAAGCCTTGGGGCCTGGGGATGGAGGTCAGCCGCGGCTGTATCCGCATGTATCCGGAGGGGGTGGAGACGCTCTTCCCGATGGTCTCGGTGAACGAGCCCATCACCATCGTCGACCAGCCCTATAAGTTCGGCTGGCGGGGCAACGATCTATATCTGGAGGTGCACCGCGATCCCGAGGAGCCGGCGGCATCGCTGCATGATCTGGTGCCGGGCCGTCTGGCGCAATCGCCGGAGGTGAATCTGGATTGGGAGGCGGTAAGGCGGGCGGTGGAGGAGAACACCGGCCTCCCACAGTGGGTGGGAAGCCGGCAAAGCGCGGCTAACCGGCTTTACTTGGACATGATCTTCTGATACATGCGGTCAACACGCTGGGTGTTGGCATCGCAGCAGGCCTGAGCGGCCTCGGCCTTCTTCAGGGCGTCAGCGGCCATGTCGCGGGCCTGCTGGTCGGTGCAGCCGGACAGGAGGCCCAGGCCAAGGAGGGCGGCGGCGGACAGAGTGATCAGTTTGGTCATGGCTTAACTCTCCTAGAGTTGTTAAGAAAAAGGGGTTTCGCCCAAAGGGCTACTTCATTTATAGCACAGTGTCTGGGATAGTGGCGAGTGGCCGTGGTGGCTTTTTGTCCCGCAAGCTTAAAAATAGGGGGTTGATCCGCGTATTTTTACGGAACCCTCCCCCGGGGGAAGGCTGGCGGCAGCGTCGCGGTTGCCCGCCTGGGCGGCGCACCCCACGGGTCCGGCTGATCAGGCCGCCATGCCCTCCGATCTGACCACCACCAAAACTACCAGAGGATAACCGCCAGATGATGAATGAAAATAAGGCCGCTACCGCCGGCGAGAACGAAGCCATGGCCGTGACCGAGATCGCCACCGAAGTGGTCGTGTTGGGCGCGGGTCCCGGCGGTTATACGGCGGCGTTCCGCGCCGCCGACCTGGGCAAGCGGGTGGTGCTCGTCGAGCGCTACCCCAGCCTGGGGGGCGTCTGCCTCAATGTGGGTTGCATTCCCTCCAAGGCCCTGCTCCACGCCGCCCAGATCATCAACGAGGCCGCCGCGATGAGCCACCTGGGCATCCGCTTCGGCGAGCCGGATATCGACCTGGACCAACTGCGGGCCGGCAAGGATCAGGTGGTGCAAAAACTCACGGGCGGGCTGGCCGCGCTGGCCAAGGCGCGCAAGGTCCAGGTGGTCCAGGGCAGCGGTAGCTTCGAGGCGCCAAACCGGCTCGGGGTCGAGACCCGCGAGGGCCGCGTGCGGATCAGCTTCGATCAGGCCATCATCGCCTGCGGTTCGACCCCGGTGAAGATTCCCGGCTTCCCACACGAGGACCCGCGGGTCATGGATTCGACGGATGCCCTGACCCTGCCCGATATCCCCGGGCGCATGCTGGTGGTGGGCGGCGGCATCATCGGGCTGGAGATGGCGACGGTCTATCAG
>JAGVUH010000584.1 GCA_019136395.1 Gammaproteobacteria bacterium | reverse complement strand
TCGCCAGTCTCTATACCCTCTCCGGGGTCGAGCAGGGTCATCGCCGAGAACTGGAACTGATCGCCGCGGAGCTGGCGGCCAAGGTCCAGACCCGTTTGCGGGCCCATGCCCAGGTGCTGCGCAGCGGGGCCGCTCACTTCGCGGGCTCGGAACGGGTGACCCGGCACGAGTGGCGGACCTTCGTGGAGCGGAGCCGGATTCACCTCAACCTCCCCGGGATTCAGGGCATCGGCTTCGTACGCCTCATTCCACCCGCAGGCCTGCGCGACCATGAGCGGGAGGTCCGGGCGGAGGGGTTCCCGGATTATCGCGTTTGGCCTGAGGGCGAGCGGTCGGTCTATTCCGCGATCGTTTATCTGGAACCCTTCACCGGTCGCAATCTGCGCGCCTTCGGTTACGACATGTTCGCGGACCCCCTGCGCCGGGAGGCCATGACGCGGGCGCGCGATCTGGATGTGGCCGCCCTGTCTGGCAAGGTCCTGCTCGTCCAGGAAACCGACGCGGACATCCAGGCGGGGACGCTGATGTACGTCCCGGTCTATCGCCCCGGCATGCCCGCCACCACCGCGGAGGAACGCCAGGCCGCCCTGGTCGGCTGGGTCTACAGCCCCTACCGGATGGATGATCTGATGGCTGGCATCCTCGATGATTGGGATCTGCACGAGACCCATCGCGTCCGCCTCGCCATCTTCGACGGCGAGGGCGTCGCGCCCGAGGGCCTGCTTTATGACTGCCGGGAAGACGAGCCGATGACGGAGATCCCGGCGGCGGGGCAGGTGCGGGTACCCGTAGATTTCAATGGGAAAGCCTGGACCCTGCGCGTGTCCCGTGCCGCCGCCTTTCCCGCCGCCGTCACCGATCCCAAGGTGCTGCTGGTCGCCTTGGGCGGGGTGGTGACCAGCCTGCTGCTGGCGGCCCTGATGCAGGCCCTGAGCCAGGCACGCTGGCAGGCGGCGCAACTGGCTGAGCGCACCCGGGAAAGTGAGTTCGCCAGCCAGGCGCGGTCACGCTTTCTCCGCGCCGCGAGCCATGATTTGCGCCAACCCATGCAGGCCCTGGGGCTGTTTGTCGCCCAGTTGCATGAGCGCATCCCGGACCCGGAGACCCGGCGCCTCGCCGCCCAGGCCCAGGTCGCCGCCACGGCGATGCAGGAGCTGCTGGATGCCATCCTGGACATTTCCCGCCTGGACGCGGGCCTGGTGTTACCCACGATGGCCGATTTTGCGGTCAATCACCTCTTCCAGCGGCTCAATACCGCCTTTGCCCCCACGGCGGTGCACAAGGGCCTGCGCTGGCGGATCGTACCCTGTCGGGCCTGGGTGCGCAGTGACCTCATTCTGGTGGAGCGTATTCTGCTCAACCTGATCGCCAATGCCATCCGCTATACCGAACGCGGGGGCATCCTCGTCGGTTGCCGCCGGCGGGGAGACCAGGTCCGCATCGCGGTCTATGACACGGGGATCGGCATCCCCGTCGCGCACCTACGGACCATCTTTCAGGAGTTCTACCAGATCCCCCATCCGACCCCCGATCCACTCCCTGCTTCAACCCCTGATCCAAGCCAGGACCGGCGGCAGGGACTGGGTCTGGGTCTGGCAATTGCCTCCCGCCTGGCCCGCCTGCTTGGCAGTCATATCCATGTCGCCTCGCGATCGGGGCGGGGTTCCCTGTTTGCGATCGACCTGCCCCGGGGACAGCCAGCCGTCCCGCAGGGGCCCGCGCCGCGGCTGGACCGGACGGATACCCTGGAGGGGGCCTTGATCCTGATCGTGGATGATGAGGCCCTGGTTCTGGAAGCCCTGCGTGGCGTGCTGGAGCATTGGCACTGCGCGGTGCTCACCGCCACCGATCCCGACGCCGCCCTGACCGCCATGTCAACGGCGGACCGGCTGCCCGATGTCATTCTCTGCGATTACCAACTCCGGGGTGAGACCACGGGGCTGGAGCTTATCCAGCGCTTGCGGGTGGCGGCGGGACTACCGATCCCCGGCGCCCTCCTCAGCGGGGACACCAGCCCCGAATCCCTGCGCCGGATCAGGGACAGTGGTCTGCCCCTGCTGTCAAAACCGGTCGCGGCCACTCGACTGCGGGTCCTATTGACCCACCTCCTGGCGACCGGGCCGCTTCAGGACGCTGTGCCGGACCCCGCACCCCCCAACGAATGAGCCTGAGGCGCTCCGCCCGGGTCCGGCGGCGCGAGCCCCAGTTGGGTGCACCTGATGACCGCCTGGGTGCGCGAGGTCACGCGCAGGGCCTTGAGGATGGCGGAAACATGGATCTTCACCGTCGCCTCGGCCAGACCCAGGACGCGACAGATTTCCTTGTTCGACAAGCCTTGCACCAGGCAGTGCAGCACCTGTTGCTGGCGCTCGGTCAGACCCAGCGCGGCCGGGGTCACCCCATCCCCCACCACCTCCGGCGTGGTCGCTGCCTCGGCCAGTAAGGCGGGAGGCAGATAGCGCCCACCCGCCAGCACCAGGCGCAAGGCATTGATCATGACCGGCGGCGGGGAGGATTTGGGGATAAAGCCCATGCCGCCACCCGCCAGGACCGCTTTGACGGTGACCGGATCTTCGATCCCCGAGAACGCCACGATGGGCAGGGTCGGCTGTTGCTGGCGCAGCTCATGAAACAGGTCCAACCCCCGTACCCCCGGCAGACCGATATCCAGGAGCAGCAGATCCAGATCGGGATGTTCCTGGACCAGGCGTCTCACTGCGCCGCCCTCTTCCGCCTCTAGCAGGATCATACGGTTATCCAGCGTGCGGAGAATCTGACTCAGTGCATCCCGCAGCAAAGGGTGATCGTCCGCGATGAGAGTTTTCATCAATTGCTCCTGCCGTTTCTCCCATCCATTAAGTAGTAGATGAGGGCCTAATACGTCAGTAGTAGGCCGACCCAGGAAAAGAAAGGTGAAATTAAATAATTAATCAACTTTAATCAATGACTTGCATCATTGACGTCAAAGCATGCGACTTGGGTATTAAGCCATCAGTCCAATAATGCTTTATCGCGGTATTGACCAAAATAGCATTACGGAGTGGCCCTGATCCACTCCCCCTCCGTCCCCGGGTG
>JAGVUH010000491.1 GCA_019136395.1 Gammaproteobacteria bacterium | reverse complement strand
GTGGAGGATCACCAGCTCCTTGTTGGCGCGGATCTGACTGGTCTCCCCCCGGCGGTCCATGAACATGCGCACGCTCCCCGGGGTCCAGGCGCTGAGGCGGGTCTTACCCACATCTTCCCCGGCCTTGGTCTTCTGGGACAGGATGGAGCGGATCGACTTCTCATAGTCATACTTGGTCCCGGCGCCCAGGACCTGCCACTGGTGGGACTGCTTGTACTGGTCGATGAGCTTCTCCAGGGTATCGGTCGGCGGCGCCTGGGTCTGTTCCTCGTAGGCGAGCCAGATCTCCTTCAGGGTCGCCCCGGGGCCACCCAGACGCTGACCGGTGAGGCGTTTGGTTTCCGGATCGTAGTGGCGGTACACCCACCGTCCCCGGCCGGTGGTGTCCCAGTAGACATAAGGGGGCAGCGCGGCGGGTTTGATGCCGCCGGGCAGGATTTGCGTGATGCGGGGTCTGGCCATGGTCGTGCACCGTGTCGTTGGCGGATAGCCTATTGCTATCCACTTAGAATTCTACACGGGGTTCGGCCGGTTTACTAGGGGCAACTCCTTGAATTCGCAAGGCTTTATTCAGGGCATCGAGGGTGGTGCACACCCCGCGGCCCTTGGCGGGGAAATAGGGCACCCCGTTCGCCCGGCACCAGTGCTCCACGTCGGCGGGCCGCAGATAGCCCGACAGACGTTGCAGGTCGGCGAAGGACAGGGCAGCGGGGTGCGGGGTCGGGTCGGGCATGGGGGCGTTCCGGTAGGGCAAGGCCCAGGCGCGCCTGGGCGACTAAAAGGGGATTTCTTCCTCCCAGGCCGCAGACGCGGCGGGCGGGTTCGGAGGGGGTGCCGAGGGCTCTCCCGGACAAGGAGGGGGTCCCCCTGGCGGGCATACTGGGCGATGACCTCCCCCGGCTTGCCGAAACAGGCGCAGCGCCACCAGGTGGTGGTCTGGTTGGTGCCGCGCTGGCGGCTGGTGGCCAGGCTGAAGTGGGTCACCGGGGTGCCATCGCGCAGGTAGCGGGTTTCCGGGTCCCGGCCGAGGTGACCGAGGAGGATCGTCCGGGCGTAGTTGGCCATCAGGCCGCCTCCCGGGCTTCGGCCTGGATCGCTTCCCGCTCCAGGCGCGCCTCCTCCGCCGCCAGGCGCTGGATCTCCTCGCGGCGGGCCTTGAACGCCTGGCGGGCCTGACGCTTGTCCTGCTCCTCACCCAGCCGCTTGGCCGCCTCTGAGGCATCCGCCAGTTCCTGGTCGGTGTAGGCGTCCTGAATCATGCGCAGGACGCTCTCCAGACTTGGGGCTTCCACCCCTCCCTCTGCCTGATCTACCTTCTCCTCCTTCTGCGCCAGGGCCGCTACTGGCTGACGCTGGGCCAAACGCGCCTTGACCGCCGCCGTCCGCGAGGCTCCATTCGCTGGGGCCAACACCTCCGCCGGCCCCATGGCCCGCTCCACCGGCAGGTCCTGGGCCTCCTCGGCGACGTGCAGCCCGCGGATGACATCCGGAAACAGGTCCCGGAGCACCCAGGCGCGGGCGCGCATCTGCATCATCCGCCGCGGGTACTGGCTCCAGGGACCGGCCTTGCCCAGGAGCCCCGCCTGTTTGGCATCCTCGCGACTGAAGGTGCGGCTGATCGGCGCCTCCCCCCGGCGCTGGGCGGTACAGGTGGCGCTGTCGGCGCCGATGTCCTCCTCGAAGCTCGCCAGCAACCCGGAGCCGCGGACGATGGCCAGCAGGGCGTCGCCCCACAGGGCCGGGCGGCCATTGATCACCGCGATGTGCGACATGGCCTGGAGGGGGGCCAGGCCGATCTCGGCGCCCCACTGGATGGCCACCAGGATGTTGCCCGGTTTGCCGATGTAGTCCTTGGGGACGATATCCGACTTGGCCATGATCTCGGCCAGGCGCAGGGCCTCGTCCAGGCTCTGGGGGCACAGGCCGAGGGGACGGCCGGGGGTGAGGGACGATGAAGGGGCGTAAGGGGTGAGGTCGGCGGTCATGCGTTCAGCTCCAGCAACTGGTCAAGGTCATCCTGTTCGGTGGAGAGGGTGGCCAGGGCATCCTTTTCCCGGGCGCAGACGTAACGGCGCAGGGCGGTCTTGTGGATGCCGTAGCGCTCGGCCAGGGTGGTGACGGCGGTGGTGAAGGTTTCGGCGGCAAGACGGGCATCGGCGCGCAGGGTGCAGAGTTCCTCGATATGGGCCAGGGTCAGCCGCGCGGGCGGGTCGGGGGGCAAGGGGGTGTTCATGGGCGGCTCCGGTTCAGGCGTTGGCGTCCCACCACGCCTTGGGCAGGGGAATGAACAGCAGGCCGTCGTGGATCACCACCTGCTCGGCCTGGTAGGCGGTGGCCGGGAAGGGCGGGATGGTCGGCAGGTCCTTGATCCGCGCCACCGCCGCGGTGTGGGTGCCCAGCAGCTCGGCGTTCTTCTTGCCGGTGGTGGCGCTGGTGAGGACATAGCCCCCCTGGTGGGGCGGCAGGCGGCGCACCGCCACCCAGCCATGGGCCACCGCCATCGCCAGCTCGTCCCCCACCCGCCAGCCCAGGGCGCGCATCGCCGGGTCGTCGAGGGTGAGGCGGAACAACACCCCGCCCTCGCGGGGCTCGGGGTGGGCCGCCAGGGCGAGGAAGCGCAGGCGGTGAGCGCCGGCGTGGTGCTTGGTGACCCAGTCGAGTTGCCCCAGGTCCACCGGGGGGGAGGTGACAAACCAGTCGTTCATGGCTGCTCCGTGGGTTTGAGGAGGCGCAGGCTGCGGGCGCCGGGATGGGTGGTGGTGAAACGCTCGATGGCGGCGGCTTTCTCTCCCTCGTCGGGATAGACCCGTTCGAGGAGGTCCCCGGCCAGGGCCTGCCACTGGGTGCGCCGGCTGTCGCGGGCGGCGCGATAGGTGGCGATGGGGCGCCCCGCGGGGTCGAGCAGGGTGTCGGCATCCTGGAAGGCGGGATAGAGGCGGTCCTTGAGGGCGGTCAGCCGGTCCTCGATCGCGGCGGCCTCCGCCTTGAGCTGGCGGTAGTCCTGGAAGTCCTGCCAGGCGGCGGCGTCCAGGGTCCGGGTCTGGCCCGCCCGATGACGGGGCCAGCGCTGGCGGGCCTCGCCCTCGCTGCGGGGATCGGGGGGGATATCGGCCACCACATGGTCGCGCCACCAGCGGCTACCCTCCGCGATCAGCAGGTCCTCCAGCTCGGCATCGCGATGCAGGTGATAGACCCGGAACTCGCCATTGCCGATCAGCACCGCCAGGTCCCAGTGGGGGACATTGGCCAGGGCCATGTTCTGCGCGCACTGGAGGAGGAAGCGCGCTGGGATCTGGTCACTCCCCGCCGCGCCCCACTCCGACTGGGCGCCGGCGGCGTAGACCGCGGTGTGCTTGCACTCCAGGCCCTTGTCGGTGCGCACCTGGTTGCGGATATGGGCGCGGTACTGGCCCGCCGGGATCACCAGGCGGTCGGGATGGGCCAGCAAGGGCGCCGTGGGATGGCGCAGGCAGGCGGTCCAGCGTTGCACCCGCTGCCCGGTCTCCCGGCAATACTCCTGGGCGATGAACTCCTCCAGCCAGGCCCCGGTGCGGGTGGCGAGGTTGCCCTCAAAGGACGGGACGCGGCCGGTCTTCTCCTGCCACACCTGGAAGGGGGTGCGGTAGGGATCGAGACCCAGCACCGCGCCCATGTCGCTGGCCCCGAGGCCGGTGCGCCGCTCGGCCAAAAATTGCTCGCGGTCAGTCATGGCCGGCTCCAAAGCGCTGGCCCAGGTCGGCGTGGCGTTGGGCGTGGAGGTAGGCGGCGAACGCGCGCCAGGGCGGTTCCCGGGTGGCGCTGAGCAGGTCAGTAGGGGGACGCCTGGCAAAGAAACGCGCCAGGACGGGGAGGAGATGGTCGCTGAGCAAGCCCAGCAGGCAGAAGCCCAGGGCCAGCAGGCCGGTCAGGGCCAGGGTGTGCAGCAGG
>JAGVUH010000086.1 GCA_019136395.1 Gammaproteobacteria bacterium | reverse complement strand
CCGCCGGCGCTTGACAGGCGTTTCACGCGGGGAGCGAGGCTCCCCGCCCCGGGCGGGCTAGGCCGGGGGCAGCACCAGCAGGCAGTCGCAGGGGGCGTGATTGACGATGGCCTCGGCCCGGGAGCCCAGCAGCCAGTGCTTGAGCGAGGGGGCGGGTCCACCGAGCACGATCAGGTCGGCGCCGAGTTCGCTGGCGATCTCCGGAACCCGCTCGCCCGCCGTGCCCGTGGTCACCTCCACCCGCTGTTCCGCCGCCGTCAGGCCGTTGGCGGCGGCGAAGGCCGCCAGGTCCCGGGCGCGGGTGCGTTGCCGGAAGGCCAACGGGTCTTCGTTCTCGGGGGCGATGGCGTCGTTCTCGCGATCGGTGGGGAAGTGCTCGACCACGTGCAGCAGGGTGAGCCGCGCGCCCAGGTTCGCCGCCAGACGGGCCGCCCGCTGCGCGGCGGGGACGCAGTGGGGGAGGAGATCACTGACCACCAGCAGGTGGCGATAATCCGCCGCCGGCTGACCCGCCGGACTGGCCTCGGCGCGCACCATCAACACATCCCGGGACAGGTGCTGCAGCACCTGGTCGCCGGTAGTGCCGAGCAAGGCCTGGAGGCGGCCGTGGATGTGGGTGCCGATGATGATGAGGTCCGCGTCCAGTTCGACGGCGGTCTCGGTGAGGGCCCGCCAGCAGCGGTCAGTGGTGACGCGGACCTCGCGGATCTCCGGGTGGGCGGCCCGCAGCCGTTCGAGCTGGTGTCTGGCGTCGGCAGCCCGCAACTGGGCGGCGGGGTCGTTGGCCGAAAGCTCTTCGGGTGCTTGGTCCAGGGCATGGAGCAGGAAGAGTTCGGCACCCTCCCGCTGGGCAAGCCAGAGGGCGCGTTTGATGGTGGGAAAGCCGCTGTGCCGGAGCGCGGCGCCAGCAAGGATACGGCGGTAGTGACGGGTTTCGTTGTTCATTATCGTGCTTCCTGATGCGCGCGTGGTTGGTTTCAGTGGGGTGGAATCCAGTCCTCATCAATATTTATAAACCAATCCCGCGCGGTTTGCCCGTTCCCGCGGAAAAACCCCGGGAACATGGCGTGGCGCCAGGGAAATGGATGTGGCGCCGGGGAAGAGGGCCAGACGTCGGGGAAAAGGCCCTGATCCCGGGGATCGGTTCACTGGCCCTGACCGGCGTCAGGAAGGTGGCGACGGGTAAACCACTCGAAGGCCGCCACGGCCAGGAAGCCGGCGATGGCCAGGGCGATGGCGAGGGCCAGATAGGGTTCATTGCTGCCGCCGATGAGATCGGCGGCGGGGAGGTCGGGATAGCTCCAGGGCCAGACGTTGGACTCCAGCGCCGGTACCCGCTGACCATGGCGGTCGAGTTCCCACTCAAGCACCTGTTTCCAGGGCCAGACCTTGTTGAGGGAGCCAATCATGACGCCGATGAGGGTGGCGATGGTCAGGTCATGATGGCGGTGCAGCAGCCAGGAGAGGAGATTGGAGAAGGCGATGAGCCCCAGGGCCGCCCCGGTGGCGAAGACCAGCAGGATGTCGAATTGCAGCTCACTGACGGCGGCCAGGATGAACTTGTACATGCCCAGCAGCACCAGGATGAAGCTGCCGGAGATGCCGGGCAGGATCATGGCGCAGATGGCGATGACGGCGGAGACGAAAATGAACCAATAGGCGGTGTTGGGCTCGCCGGGGGTGAGGATGGTGATGACGTAGGAGACCACCGTGCCCAGGATCAGGGCGACCACTTCACCGCTTGTCCAACGGGGGATGTGGCGGGCGACGAAGAAGGCGGAGGCGATCACCAGGCCAAAAAAGAAGGACCAGACCAGGATCGGCTGGGTCTCCAGCAGTCCGTGGATAAGCTTGGCCAGGGAGAAGATGCTGGCGCCGATCCCCAGCACCAGGGCCAGCAGGAAGTTGCCATTGATGGCGGCCCAGAAGGCGGCCAGGCCCTCGCTGAAGAGGCGCTTGAGGTTGGTCGGGTTGATCGACTTGAGGGAATCGATGAGTTCCTCGTAGATGCCGGCGATAATGGCGATGGTGCCGCCGGAGACGCCGGGCACCACGTCCGCGGCGCCCATGGCCACCCCGCGCAGGGTAATGCCGGCATAGTCCTTGAGCCGGCGGTTGGGGACGAAGGCCGGCGGGGTCGGTGAACGGGTCATGGCGTCGGTGATTCCTGGTGGTGGTGGGCGCGATCGCCCGGAAAACGGCCGCCATGCTGATAGATCCGGCCAGGGGCCGCAAGGGGCGGATGCAGGCCGACGTTCATATCCCGAAGGTGGCGGGAACCGGCGGCCCTGACAAATGTCTCTTGAGCCCAGTTTGATCGCTGGACCCAGCGCCTGCCAGCCTGGCCAAGGTTTGACTTCGGCGTCGTGGCGGAAGGGTCTGGTAAGCCGAAAGTCCCCCGATGGTGGCGCGACCCCTTGTCCAAGTCCTGAATTCCACGACCCCCGGAGACCTGCCAGATGTCAGTGACCCAATCCCCGCGCCTGGAGGAGAGACCCCCTGACGCCCTTACCGCGGCCGAGGCCCTGCGCCCCGATTTTGTCCGCTTGCGGGAGCGGGTGGAGCGCCACATCCTCGGTCAGGCCGGCCTGGTGGAGCGGTTGCTCATCGCCCTGCTGGCGGACGGCCATCTGCTGGTGGAAGGGGCCCCGGGTCTGGCCAAGACCAAGGCGATCAAGGCCCTGGCCGCCGGGCTGGAGGGCGACTTTCACCGCATCCAGTTCACCCCGGACCTGCTACCGGCGGACCTTACCGGCACCGAGATCTACCGCCCCCAGGATGGCAGCTTCCGCTTCGACAAGGGGCCGATCTTTCACAACCTGCTCCTGGCCGACGAGGTCAACCGCGCCCCGGCCAAGGTCCAGTCCGCCCTGCTGGAGGCCATGGGCGAGCGCCAGGTGACGGTGGGCCGGGAGACCTACCGGCTGCCCGAGCTGTTCCTGGTCATGGCCACCCAGAACCCCATCGAGCAGGAAGGCACCTATCCCCTGCCGGAGGCCCAGCTCGACCGGTTTCTGCTCCACGTGCGGGTCGACTACCCGGATCTGGCGGCGGAGAAGGCCATCCTGCGGCTCAACCGCGA
>JAGVUH010000351.1 GCA_019136395.1 Gammaproteobacteria bacterium | reverse complement strand
TTCATGGCCCACCAGGTGTTCTTTCCCCGTACCTCGGCCTGGGAGAATCTGGAGAAGTCCCTGCGCGGGCGATTCGCCGAGGGGGTCTGGGCGCACCTGGCGGGGACTGTGAGCGAACCCTTCACCGCCGGCCCTCAGCGCAAGATCGCGGTCAAGGTCATCGATGAGCGTGGCCATGAACTGATGGTGGTCAAATCCCTGGCCACCGACCCCAAGCCCTAAGCCCCAGCCGCCTGGAGTCACGGCCATGTCCGACCGCCCCATCGCCCCCAACGAGGTCGAGGAGCCGATCATCTGCTCCCCCTTTGTCGAACCCGACCGGCATTGGCATATCGAGCGCGGCCTGCCGCCGGTCAAGGCCGAGGGGCGGCGCCCCGCCAGCTATTACTATCGGGTGCCGGCCGGGGCGGCGCGGGGGCGCAAGCGCAAAAACCAGCTTTCCCTGATCGCCGAGACCGACATCGGTCAGTTGGAGGAACTGCACCTGGTCAACTGGCTGCGGCGGGCGTTGGCGGCGTGGCGGGCGGCCGGCTATCCCGGCATCTCCCCCCTCACCCGCGAACTGCTGCCCTTGTGGCGGGCCGGCAGTGACCAGCGGGCGCAACGGCTGTTCTTTGCTCAGATCGAGGCGGCAGAGACAATCATCTTTCTGGTCGAGGCCGCGGAGCACTGCAAGCGCGGCATGCCGCGCCTCCCCCTGGATGAGCCGGGGGCGCTGACCAAGGCGGCGGGCCAGCGCGCCTTTCTGCGCTATGCCTGCAAGATGGCCACCGGGACCGAGAAAACGACGGTCATCGGCATGCTCGCCGCCTGGTCCATCCTCAACCGCCTGGCCATTCCCAGCGACGAGCGTTTCAGCGACACGGTGCTGGTGGTCTGTCCCAACGTCACCATCCGCGAACGCCTGCGGGAGCTGGACCCGGCCCTGGGGGACCTGAGCCTCTACCGTACCCGGCAACTGGTGCCCTCCCACCGCATGGAGGACCTACGGCGGGGCGAGGTGATGGTCACCAACTGGCACCGCCTGGCCAAGGAGGAGACCAACCGCGTCAACGGTGACAGCGCCCGGGTGGTGCGCACCGGCGAGGCGGTCCAGGTGGTGCGCAATGCCGGCAAGGCCAACGAGACCGTCGAGACCCGCTATGTCGAGTCGGACCGCGCCTGGCTGAAGCGCATCCGCGAGGAACTGGGCAACGGCCGCGGGCGCAGCCCCCACTGGCTGATCTTCAACGACGAGGCCCATCATGCCTATCGGCGCGGCGATGCCAATGGGGAGGCCCTGTCCCTGGATGAGGCCGAAGAGGAGGATCGCGGGGCGCTGGCGAAGAAGAACGCCCGCGAGGCGACGGTGTGGATCGAGGCCCTGGATCGTATCCACCACGTGGTCGGCGGCGGGCGGCGCAAGGGCATCCGGCTATGCGTCGACCTCTCGGCCACGCCCTTCTATATCCAGGGCTCGGGCAACGAGGTCGGCAAGCCCTTCCCCTGGATCGTCTCCGACTTCGGCCTGCTGGACGCCATCGAATCCGGCCTGGTCAAGGTGCCCCAGTTACCGGCGCGTGACATCACCGGCTCACCGGAGGCCAGCTACTTCAACGTCTGGCGCTGGGTCGAACAGCGCGCCAAGGAGGACGGCCATGGCGGCACCCTGAGCCCGTAACTGGTGATGACCTACGCCACGGCGCCCATCAACCAGTTGGCCCAGGACTGGCACCGGCGCTTCCTGGACTGGCAGCAGGAACAGGCCGGGGAGCTGCACCCGGTGCCGCCGGTCTTTATCGTGGTGTGCCGGGACACGCGGGTGGCGCGGGCGGTCTATGACTGGCTGGCGGACGGCAAGGGCGCGGCGGCGGCCCCGCCCTGGTTCCGCAATGCCCCCGGCCAGGAGGTGACGGTGCGCATCGACTCGCGGGTGGTGGAGGACATGGAGGCCGGCGGCACCCAGGACGAGACCCGGCGCCTGCGCTTTATCCTCGACACCATCGGCAAGAAGACCTGGCCGGGGGACAAGGTGCCGGAGGAGTGGGCGGAGCTGGTGCGGCGTCATAACTCGAAGGCCGAGGAGGAAGGGCCGGCGGCGGGATCTGGAGCCGGATCGGGGTCGGGACTGGCGACGGGAGCGGGGGACGGCGGGGGTGAACGCTGGCTCGACGAGCGGGTGCCGCCGGGCCGGGATATCCGCTGCATCGTCTCGGTGGCCATGCTCACCGAGGGCTGGGACGCCAACACCGTGACCCATATCGTCGGCCTGCGGCCCTTTGGCTCCCAACTGCTGTGCGAGCAGGTCATCGGCCGGGCGCTGCGGCGCCAGCGCTATATCCTTGATGAGGAGACCGACCGCTTCGCCGAAGAGACCGCCCGCGTCTTCGGCGTGCCCTTCGAGCTGGTGCCCTACAAGGTGTCCAAGCCGGTAAATGGCCAGCCGCCCCCACCGCCACCCAAGCATATCTTCAGCGTGCCAACCAAGGGCCAGTATGAGATCAGCTTCCCCCTGGTGGAGGGCTATTTCTGCCCCGGGGCGGTGCGCTTCCAGGTGGATTGGGCGGCTATCCCGACCCTGACCCTCGATCCTATGGAGATCCCGGATCAGGTGCAGCTCAACTCCCTGACCGCCCCGGAGGGCTCCCTCTGTGCCTATGGACCGGGGGAGAAGCCGCTGATGACCTTGCAGGAGTGGCGCGCCCAGTTTCGCGAGCAGCAGGTCGCCTTTCGCCTGGCGCGAGAGGTGGTGCGTCGCTGGCAGGAGGAACAGGCCCCGCCAATAGCCCAGGGTGACCCAGCCGGAATCTCCGGGGACTCCCGTTCTGGTCCGGGTGAGCAGGTCCCGCTGGGGGCGGAGGAGGACCCGGCCCTGCCGGCGCAGATCCTCTTCCCCTACGTGGTCAGCGCGGCGCGGCGCTTGCTGGCTGACCCGACCAAGCTGATCTGCAAGGGCAGCACCCAGCCGGTGGACCTGTTGCTGGTCAACAAGTACGCCCAGACGGCGGTGGATCACCTGTTCGAGGCCCTGCGCCAGGGGACGCGAACCGAACAAGCCGAGTTGCCGCGCATCCCGGTCGGCGCGGCCGGGCGGGGCTCCACCCGCTATGTCGAT
>JAGVUH010000283.1 GCA_019136395.1 Gammaproteobacteria bacterium | reverse complement strand
CAATATCCGCGAGTTGCGGGCCATGGTCTTCAATGCCCTGGCCCAACATCGCGGCGGTGCCATGCTGTCCCTGGACAGCTTTCAGCAGGTCATCAAGCGGGACCGTGACGGGTCTGGGCCGACCCCGCCCGCCGCGGAAGAGGAGCCGTCCCTGGCCATACCGGGGCGCTTTCCCACCCTCAAAGAGGCCGATGTCTTCCTGGTGGAGGAGGCCATGCGGCGGGCCAATCACAACCAGGGGATCGCCGCCATGCTGCTTGGTATCAGCCGCCAGTCTCTTAACCGACGCCTTCAGGTCATGCAACGGGATTAACTATCACACCCATGAACGCTTCCGCTCTTCTCCACCGACGCAACAAGGACCTGGGTGACTTCTGGGGCGGCCTCGCCGCCATGCTGGTCGTGCTGCCGTCCTCCATCGCCTTTGGCGTGACCATCTATGCCGCCATCGGCCCGGGCTACGCCACCATGGGCGCCCTGGCCGGCATCATCGGCGCCACCGTGCTCGGCCTGGTGGCCCCCATCCTGGGCGGCACCGACCGGCTCATCACCACCCCCTGCGCCCCGGCAGCGGCGGTGCTCTCGGCCTTCGCCATCGAGATGACCGGCCATGGCGTTGGGGCCAGTACCATCATCCTGCTGCTGGTGCTGCTCACCGTCATCGCCGGCCTGGCCCAGATGCTGCTGGGCTTCGTTGGCATCGGCCGCCTGATCAAGTACATCCCCTACACCGTCGTCAGCGGCTATATGACCGGCGTGGGCCTGATCATCATCGGCAGCCAGATCCCGAAATTCCTTGGCGCCCCGAGTGAATCCTGGTGGCACATTCTCATGACCCCCGACCACTGGGACTGGCGCGCCCTGGCGGTGGGCGGGGCCACCATCTTCTTCACCTTCCTCGGCCCCAAACTGACGAAGCTGGTGCCCGGCACCATCCTCGGTATCCTCGCCGGCCTGGGGACCTATTTCGGCCTGGCGGAATTCGTCGATCCCGCCCTCTGGCAGATCGAGGGCAACCCCTTGATTATCGGCACCATGGAGGCCCAGGGGCAGGGGCTGGTCGCGAGCGTGACCGGGCTGTGGAAGGATATCGGCGACCTGCGCCTGGGGGAGGTGGCCGGCCTGTTCGGCAGCGCCCTGACCCTGGCGGTGCTGCTCTCCATCGACACCCTCAAGACCTGCATCGTCGTCGACCAACTGACCCGCAGCCGCCACGACTCCGATCGCGAGCTGGTGGCCCAGGGGGTGGCCAATATCTGTTCCGCCACCATCGGCGGCATCCCCGGGGCCGGCGCCATGGGTCCCACCCTGGTCAACGTCAACAGCGGCGGCCGCACCCGGCTGTCGGGCATCCTCGAAGGGGTCTTCGCCCTGGTCGCCGCCCTGGCCCTGGGCTCCTTCCTCGCCTGGATCCCCGTCGCTGCCCTGGCGGGCATCCTCATCGTGGTCGGCATCCGCATGATCGACCGCGAACCCCTGCACTTCGTCCAGTCGCGGGCCACGGTCTTCGACTTCGTCGTGGTCCTGGCCGTGGTGGTCGCCGCCCTGACGATTGGCCTGATCGCCGCCTCCGGCGTGGGCGTGGCCCTGGCGATCCTGCTCTTCGTCCGCGAGCAGATCGGTGGCGCCGTGGTGCGGCACAAGGTCTACATCAATCAGACCTCCTCGACCTGGGTGCGCACCGAGGAGGAGATGCGCATCATCGAGAGCAAGGGTGATCAGGGTGTCGTCTTCGAACTCCAGGGCAGCCTCTTTTTCGGCACCTCGCACCAGCTCTATTCGCAACTGGAGCCGGAATTCGGCAAGCGCCGGTTCATGATCCTGGATCTCAAGCGGGTGCAATCCATGGATGTCACCGCCGCCCATCTGCTGGTGATCGTGCGCAATGCCTTGCAGGAGAAGGGCGCCCTCCTCATCCTCTCCAGCATTCCCGAAGCCCTCCCCAGCGGCCGCAATCTGCGGGAATTTCTGGAACATACCGGCGTCATCGTCGCCGATGACGCGGCGGTCCGCGTCTTCCCGCAACTGGATAGCGCCATCGAGTGGGTGGAGGACCGTCTCCTCGGTGAGCGGGATGCGCCCCTGGCGGTGCTGGAGGAGGAAGAGCCGCCCCTGCGCTTGCAGGAGATGGAGGTCTTCAGTCAGCGCAAGGATGAGACCCTGCAGGATCTGGAAGCCTGCCTGGAGGAGCGCCACTACCCGGCCGGTGAGACCATCTACGCCTCGGGGGCTGTCGGGGATGAAATCTACTGGATCCGCCGCGGCGCGGTGCGCATCTTCCTCCCCGTCGGGGCAGGAAAGACCCGGCACGCCGGCACCTTTGGTCGGGGCGACTTTTTCGGCGGCCTGTCCTTCCTCGACAATCGGCCCCGCAACCATGACGCGGTGGCCTACACCGACACCGAGGTCTACGCCCTGTCGCGCCGGAATTTCGACCACCTGGTCGAGGGTCACAAGCGCCTGGGCTTCAACATGCTGGAGGGTCTGGCCCGCACCCTGGCCATCCGCCTGCGGCGGGCGGATCAGGACCTGGCCATGCTGAACGAATATTGAGCCCCGCCGGGACCGGTCCAGGGGGATAGGTGCGAAGGGAAAAGCGCAAGGTGCAAGGGGTACGGGTAGGATCCGGCCAGCTTGTTTCGAGGCCCAACAACAAGCTGAGCCGTTGCCGCTTAAGGCAAGGGGGGCCGTAACCAAACCGTGATAGACCCAACCTTTGGTTGGCTTTAATCTTGGCGGCTGGATGGAATGTCCGGCCACCCCAAGGACCCTTCATGACCCTCTTGCAATCCCGCCCCCCGCTGCCCAGCGACGACAAGCGTTGGAAGCTGGTCAATGCCACCATGCGGCGTAATGGCTACGCCGGGCATGCCCTGATCGAGACCCTCCATAGCATCCAGGACGCCTTTGGCTTCCTGGACGAGGTCGCCATGCGCTTCGTGGCCGGCTCCCTCGACCTGTCCCTGTCCAAGGTCTACGGGGTGGCGACCTTCTATCACCTCTTCATGCTCAAGCCCAAGGGCCGTCACGCCTGCGTGGTATGCACCGGCACGGCCTGCTACATCAAGGGTGCCGGGCGTTTGGTGGCGGCCATGGAG
>JAGVUH010000118.1 GCA_019136395.1 Gammaproteobacteria bacterium | reverse complement strand
AAGGAGATCTTCGAAGAATAAATTTGATTTTCTCCCGTTTCCAGAAAAGACAGTCTGTCATCGGAGAAATATTCTTTCGATTATTGTTACTACTTGATCATCGCAGATAAAAAAGCTGTTAGCTTGCATGTCATACATATAGTACTAGTTGAAGAAACGGCATTTCGGGTTATTTCTACTGGGCAGATACTACTTATCAGCCCATTCAACCACCTCTGTATTCTCTTATAAATATCGCAATGTAAATATTCATGGCCGGTTAAAGACTCAATTCAAA
This sequence comes from Gammaproteobacteria bacterium, assembly GCA_019136395.1. The sequence goes on along the minus strand of JAGVUH010000118.1, from coordinate 2,831 downwards.
CAACCGGGTCCATCGGCAATAATTGATCAGCCGCCATGCCTGAAAGCTGAAAGATTTCTTTCCATCCAGCAAATGGGATACTTCTTGTTTGCACTTAGCAGCATCCAAAAATGTCAACTCATCGGCTACAGAAAGCCAGTCTAGAAGCCGCGCACCCTGACCCTGCAACCAGTCGTGTTCCGGAGTTTGAAAATTGATCTTGTCACGACGCTCCAAAACCACACGGGGAACGATACCCCTCATGGCAGCGCGAAAAAGGTGTTTGGTTTCCCCCCGCGGGGATAACAGGTAGCACTCAGGGAGCGTAAGCAAAAACTCGGCCATGGTTGTGGTCAAATACGGCACCCGACTCTCAATGGACCAACGCATGGAGTCACGGTCACCATGGCGAAGCAGTTGTGTCAGGCCCTGACCAGTGAGCGCGACACGCAGTTGTTCGACCAGGCGTCGACCATGACCTTCACTCGTTCCCGGTATTGCCGCAGGTGGCGCCATGGCTACCTGATGATCTCGCAACCAATCTCGCCGCAGCCAAGCCGGCGTGGGATCATAGCCAAGCACACGCAAGGCAAGACTTCGAGCTATGCGGGGGGTCAGGACTGCGCCCACCGTCACTAATGTCTGCTCGAAGCCACGCCCAGGCCAGGCGGACCAATTCCGCAAAAAGCCGGGTACACTCAGAATGCGTCCTTTTTCCAAAAGGCTGCGCAGATATCCCTGGGGATAACCGTTATATCCGGCCAGCAATTCGTCAGCGCCCTGCCCGTCCAGGGTGACCTTGATACCCGCCTCTCGGGCAAGTCGAAACACGCGGTACTGGGCATAGATACTAGTGCTACCAAACGGCTCGCCTTGAGCCTGAATCAGATCGTCGAAGTCATCGCCCAATTCTCTAGGATCCACCATTGCCTTGTGCGCGATAGCATTAACGTGATGGTTCACCACATCCGCCCAGCGCTCCTCATCCACCGCAGACCCCGGGGCGACGAAGGTGAAGGTATGGATGGGCATGTCTGGTTCGAGATGCCGCATGGCGCACACGACGGCCGAAGAATCCACACCGCCAGAGAGCGCGGCGCCCAAGGGGACGTCGCTGCGTAAATGCAGTCGGATATTATTGAGGAACAACTCTCGTAACTGGGTGGCGGCGTCCTCAAGGGAGAGGTCCGTACGTTCCTCGATCGACGGCCACCACCAGCGTCGTGGCGTATCGAGGCTTTTTACGCTCATGTCCACTCGTAGCCAGTGTCCTGGCGGGAGGTGGAATACACCTTCGAAAAAAGTATCAGCCCCGTTGTCATAACTGCCGTATACCAGATAGTCATAGGCCCGTTGAAGATTGAGCACGGGCTTGCGCGTTATTAGTTGCAGCAAAGCCGGGATCTCGGAGGCAAAGCGGATGCCGCCCGCATCATGCCAGTAGTACAGCGGCTTGATGCCGAAGGCATCCCTCACCAGTGTAAGTGTCTTAGTAGTATGGTCAAAGATGGCGAAGGCGAACATACCCTGTAAGCGCGGAAGGGAGTCTAGGCCCCAGTGTGACCAAGCTGCCAGCAACACCTCAGTGTCGGAATCCGTGCGAAAGGCATGCCCTTGGGCCTTTAGTTCTTGTCGTAATTCGCGGTAGTTGTAAATTTCGCCATTGAAAATGATGGTGTAGCGCCCCTCCGGGCTGTGCATCGGTTGGTGGCCACCCGTGGATAAATCGATGATGGATAGACGGGTGTGGCCAAGTGCCAGCATGCCCCCGGCGACAGAGATGAAATCCTGGCCGCGATCATCGGGGCCACGATGAGCCAGACGCGACATACCCGCACTCAATTGTCCGCGAAGATGCTCCTCAGATGAATGTTGCGCCCAACCGCCAATAAGCCCACACATTCCTATGGTGCCTCTAATACCTGCTGATAAAGTATTATCAGTTGATTTACGACGGCAGACCGGGAAAATCGTGTAATAAAGTCATCGCGTATCGATTGGGGATCATATTGTCCTAGGTTCTCAGAGATATACTTCATTGCCGTTACTAGCCCGGGAATATCACCTATCTCGACTAAAAGACCATTTTTATCATTAACAATGGATTCTGGGCCACCACAACGGGTCGCAATAACGGGCTTTCCTGAGGCAATCGCTTCAGCATAGACAACGCCAAAGGATTCGTGACGGGATGGCATGATGAAAATGTGACAATCGCGGAATAATTCGGGGGCTTCTTCTCGGCTCACAGGGCCAAGCCATAAAATTCGATCCGTTACACCCAAGGTGTTTGCCAAGGCCTGATAGGTTCGGAGCATTGGACCATCGCCACCAATACGAAATTCATATTCCTTGGCTGACGGATTCCACAGTGCAATCGCTTCTAATAGGTGATCAATACCTTTTTGATTATTGATACCGCACAAGGTAAAGAAAACAAGCTTACTTGATTTCGGTAAACCAAAGTAAAAGCGCCTTTCATCGACCAAATTCGGTATCACATTAATTTTTTGGTAGCCAAATGAGGCGATGCGCTTTGCGGCTGCCGGGCTAACGGAAATTACTGCCTTAGCAAGCATGAATGCGTCATCAATTTCCGGCAACGGACGGCCTTTTCGTAACATGGACGGAAAAGGGAAAGGACCCATATGCTCGGTAAGTACGTATGGTATTCCAAATTCACGCAATAAAACCGACGCGATGAAACCACCGGGATAACTTACATGAGCATGTATTAAATCAATTACCCCAAGTTTATTTATCGCTAACTCTAAATTCCTTCGATTTGCAGAAATTAACCGAGTTATGCCGCCAAACGGTAAATATTTTGTCCAGGTAAGAGCGGGATTAAA
>JAGVUH010000250.1 GCA_019136395.1 Gammaproteobacteria bacterium | reverse complement strand
ATCGACATCGACGCCCCGGTGATGGTCTTCGACTGGCCGGGCAATCAGGGCTCCACCTTGAGTGCCTACCGGCGCGCCCAGGCCGTTGCCACGGCCTCCGGGGCCGACCTGGCGGCGGTGCTGCGCTTCATCACCGCGGAGGTCCGCCCCGAGCGGCTCTGGATCCTGGCCAACAGCCTGGGCTCCCAGGTGGTGGTCGAGGCGGTGCACCGGCTCTACCAGGACCCGGCCTTCGCCGACGCGGAGGTGGAGATCGACGAACTGGTGCTGTCCGCCCCGGATGTCAGCAAACAGGAGTTCAATGCCCGTTTCCGTCAGGAACTCGCCGCGCTGGCGAACAACACCACCGTCTATGTCTCCTCCAATGACCGCGCCCTGCTCCTAAGCCGGCTCGTCAACCGCGACCGGCGCCTGGGGGAAAGCACCCTGAGCGTCGAGGATGCGGAGATGCTGGACGGCGTCGCGGGGCTCCTGGACCACCTGGTAACGCCCGATGACGACCGCGTTGCCCTGGTCGACGTGACGGCGGTGAACCGGACGCGCAACTTCCATAATTTCAGCCTTGAGGTGCCGGAATTTTTCGACGACATCTATCTGCGCCTGGCCAACCCCATCACCCCCCTCAACCGGTTGCGTTTCGAATTTCGCACCCCCGAGGGTAAACGCTACTCGGTCTTGACCCGGGACCGCTGAACGATCCCGAGCCTGGCCCTTCCCGTTTTCCCCGCCAGGCTTCATGACCGGCGGCCTTTCACCCAACCATGGAGCGCGCCATGCCCTCAGCCTTTGACGCTTTCTCTGGCCCGGCCCGTGGCCTTGTCATCGCCGCGGCCGTGGTCGTTCTGGTCGCCGGCGCCCGGCTGGCGGCGCCAATCCTCGCCCCCCTGCTGCTGGCGATCTTCCTCGCCATCATCCTGACCCCGACCCTGCGTTGGCTGGGCCGCTGGCGGGTGCCCACCTGGATATCCCTGCCCCTGCTCTTCTTCCTGCTCATGGACCTGGGCAGCATCCTCCTGCTGATGACCACCGGTGCCCTGGAGGGCCTGCGCGACAGCCTGCCGACCTATCAGGAGCGCTTCGCCCTGCTGAGTCACGAGCTCGGGGCCTGGCTGGAGGAGATGGGGATCGAGGGCTCGCTGATGGCCTTGCCGGATATCTTCGACTTCTCCCAGATCCGGGTCCTGCTGCGCCTGCTGCTTTCCAACGTCGGCAGCCTGGCGGGTACCGGCCTCCTGGTCCTGCTGACGGTGATCTTCCTCCTGTTGGAGGCCAGTTCCCTGCCCGGCAAGCTGCGGCGCGCCTTCCACCTGACGCCGGCCGGGGAGGAACGACTTCAGGCGCTGCTGAGCGCCGTCAACCACTACATGATCATCAAGACCCTGGCCAGCCTGGCCACCGCCGGCCTCATCGGCCTCTGGCTCTGGTACCTGGACCTCAAGTTCGTCGTCGTCTGGACGGTCCTGGCCTTCGTCCTCAATTTCGTGCCCTTCCTCGGCTCCTTCCTCATGGCCATTCCGACCTTGCTCTTCGCCCTGTTGCAGACGGATCTGAACACCGTCCTGTGGGTGGCCCTAGGCTATCTGACCGTCAACACCCTGATCGGCAACATCCTGGAGCCGCGCGTCATGGGGCGGGGCCTGGGCATCTCCACCTTCGTCGTCTTGCTGTCGCTGATGTTCTGGGGCTGGCTGTTCGGCACCGTCGGCATCTTCCTCTCCGTGCCCCTCACCAAGGCCCTAATGGCGGCCCTGGAGGCCAGCCCGCACACCCGGCCCCTGGCGATCCTCATGGGACCGCCCCTCATGCCGGAGGAGGAACAGCCAGGCGCGCCACCGCCCGCTGGCGGTCAGCCTAGCGAGGCCCGCTGACCAAAATCCGCTCCGGAGACACCTGGCAAGAGCACCCTGGCCAGAGCCCCCTGATCAGTGAATTTGACCAGAGACCCCTTCCATCACCGAGCCACACGCCATGAAACCCCTCTTTCGTTCCGCCAAACGCCTGGGCCTATACCTGGGCATTGCCTTGCTGGGCTTTCTGGCCGGTGCCCACGTCCTTTATGTCCTCTGGGCCCTGAACGGTCCACCCCTGCAACCCTGGCATGAGATCGAACTGGCGGGGGAGTTCACCGCCGATCAGGCCGACGAAGTCCGCACCCTGGCGGATTATCAGGCCCTGGAGGCGCGGCTCTATGCCGAACTGGACGCACAGGTCTATGCCCAGACCCCCCAGGGACCGGATCAGGCCCTGGTGCGCTACAGCGCCGGCAGCGCCAGCGATCCCCGCGCCCGGGAGCCCAACTGGAACCTGACCTACGAGATCGTGCCCCCGGCCCCCCGGGCGGGGGTGTTGCTGTTGCATGGCATGTCCGACGGCCCCTACAGCCTGCGCGCCCTGGGCGAGGCCTTGGGCCAGGCGGGCTACCGGGTGCTGGGCCTGCGCCTGCCGGGCCACGGCGTCCTGCCCTCGGGCCTGCTGACCGTGACCTGGGAAGACCTGGCCGCGGCGACCCGCCTGGGGATGGCCCACCTGACGGGCGTCATGCCAGGCAAACCCATCCACCTCGTTGGCTACTCCATGGGGTCCGCCCTGGCGCTGGATTACAGTCTGAATGTCCACCCCAGCGCCAACGCCAGCACCAGTACTGGCGCCAGCATGACCCTGCCCAAGCCCGCCAGCCTGGTGCTGATCTCCCCGGCGGTGGGTCTGGCCCGAATCGCCGACCTGACCCCCTGGGTCGAGCGGTTGGGCCGCCTGCCCGGCCTAGAGCGCCTGGCCTGGACGGCGATCATGCCCGAGTTCGACCCCTTCCGCTTCAACTCCTTCACCGCCAATGCCAGCCTCCAGGTCCACCGCATGACCCAGGATCTGACGGCCCGGGTGCGGCGGCTCGCGGCCAAGGAGCCCCTCAGCGGCTTTCCCCCCACCCTGGTCCTGCTCTCGGCGGTGGACGCGACGGTCTCCGCCCAGGCCGTGGCCGACAGCCTGCTGCGCCACCTGGCGCCGGAGGGCCACGAGCTGGTGCTCTATGACATCAACCGCTTCGCCCTCGATGCCCCCCTGGTCGTCGCCGACGCCGGGGACCTCACCAAGCACCTGTTGGCGGATGCCACCCTG
>JAGVUH010000299.1 GCA_019136395.1 Gammaproteobacteria bacterium | reverse complement strand
TTGCGCCAGCGTTGGGGTTGGACCAGTCCTCCCTCCCACCCGCCGCGCCCGGGACGGTTCCTCCGGGCGCCACCGATGGCGCCGCGCAGCCGGTCAAGAGGGGGGGGCTGCACGACCAGCTCTCGCGCTGGCGGACCAGAAGTTCCGAGTGGCTGGGTCGATCAGGTGGGCTCAAACTGCGCTGGTCCCCGCGGCGGACGAGCGAGACCGAGTCACCCGCCAAGGTGGGTGGGCTAAAACACCTATTCTCGCGGGAGCGGCCAACGGCTATCGCAGCCGAGGTGCCGACCAAACAGGGCTGGCTCCAGCAGCAATTGACCAGGTGGCGGACGGGGAAAGGCGATTCATCATCAGCCAGTGCGGGCTGGCGCGGGCAGCTTCCCCAGTGGGCGGCAAGATTTCGTAAGACGCCCCCGCCGGCCCTAATCGAAGGGGCTCCGACGGGGGCGGTCACCCCCATGCCCTTGCAGGCACTGGCGGCACCCGTGACCCTTGCCGGTCCCGCGCCAGTTGAACCCATACCCGCGTCAGGGGCGGAGAGCGCCAAGGAGCGGGAACAGCCTCCGGCGCCTCCGCCCTTGCCGTCACCACCGCCGGCCCCGCAACCCACTACACCACCGCCTCCGGCGTCACCTCCCCCGGCACCGCAACCCCCGGCGCCACCGCCCCCGGCGCCACTATCCCAGACTTCACCACCCCAGGCGCAAGCCGCTACCGGTGAAACCAGTACCCTGGAAATCCCAGTGGAAACCATGGAATCCCTGTCCTTGCCTCCCCTTCCCGGCGCGCTGGACCTCGGTGTTCCACCGACTGAATCCCAGGTTAAGGCGGCCGGGGCCCTGGCGCTGGCGCTGGAGGTGGATCAGGACATCGCCCTCGAAGAAGCGACATTGGCGGTCCTGGATCAGACATTGCGGGAACCTGAACCCTCATCGACCGCTGCCCAACCCCTCCCGCCGAGGCCGGGGGAACTGGATCTGGGCGATATCCTGGAACTCCCCCCGTTGGCACCCACCCCAAGTGGTCCGAGCCCGGCCCCTAAGACCAGTGCGGAGGTCCCCGAACTGGATCTCTCCGACCTGGAGGGTCTGGACCTGGGCGAGGCCTTGGGCCTCACTCCGCCCCCGTCCACGTCCCCGGCGGCTGGAGCGGGTGGCGGGGCGGAGTTGGATTTAAGCGATCTCCTGGATCTGGACCTGGATCTGTCCGTCCTTTCCGCTCCTGAGGTCGGGTCCAAACCAGGGGCCGGGTCCGAATCTGAGTCCGAGGCTGGGGCCGAGTACGGGGCAGCGGATGCGGGTTTGGAGCTTCATCTTCCCAAGCCGAGCGTCGAAACGCCCCCGTCCTGGTCCCTTCCCAGCGAAAGGACGGGCGTGGAGAGCGAGACTGGTTTGGCGCCGGACTTCGACCAGGAGCCCGAAATCTGGGATGAGGTGGGGATCAAGCTGGATCTGGCGCGGGCCTATCTGCAAATGGATGATCCCGAGGCGTCCCGCGGCATCCTCAAGGAGATCCTCGTCGAGGGTACCGAGGAACAGATCGCCCAGGCCAAGGCCCTGCTGGCGCGGCTGGAGTGAAGGCGCAGGGGAGGGTGATGAGGTCGGAAGCGGTTGCACCACGCCATCACGGCGCTACGGTCCCGGGCCAGGAAGGAGATCAGATCTGCGACCAGTCGGGCCCCATACGCATCGCTATGGGCCTCGAATACGATGGCACGGCCTTTCATGGCTGGCAGTTGCAGGACGAGGCCCGCACCGTCCAGGCCGTGGTGGAGGCGGCGGTGGCCCGGGTCGCCGACCACCCGGTCCGGGTCCACTGCGCCGGGCGGACCGACCGCGGGGTCCATGCCGAGGAGCAGGTCATCCACTTTGATACGCCCTCCCGGCGCGCGGAGCGTTCCTGGGTGCTGGGCACCAACGTCAACCTGCCCCCGGACGTGGCGGTGAGCTGGGCGCGGCCCGTGGACCCGGCCTTTCACGCCCGCTTCAGCGCCATCGCCCGCCATTACCGTTACCGAATCCTGTGCCGGCCGACCCGTTCACCCCTGGCGCGTGATCGGGCGGTCTGGCTGCACCAGGCGCTGGACCTGGAGCGGATGCGGGCGGCGGCGGCCTTGCTGGTCGGTGAGCATGACTTTTCCAGCTTCCGTGCCCTGGGCTGCCAGGCCAAGAGCCCGGTGCGGCGGGTCCACTACTGCGACTGGATCCGTGAGGGGGAATTGCTGGAATTGCGCATTGGCGCCAACGGCTTCCTCCATCACATGGTGCGCAACATCGTCGGCGTCCTGGCCTCCATCGGCCGCGGAGAGGCGGACCCCGCCTGGGTCGAGGAACTGCTGGCCATCCGCGACCGCACCCGCGGCGGTGTCACCGCGCCCCCCCAGGGCCTCTATTTCGTCCGGGCGGATTATCCGGCGGCGTTCGCCTTGCCCCAGCGGGGAGGCTCCACCTCGGTGTAGCCACTGATGGCCGAATATTCCCGCGACACCCTGATGTCGCGCATGTAGTTCAGCCCCGAAAACAGGCTAAATTTGTTGAACTTGCTCACCCCGGTGAGAAAGACGAAGCGGAGATGGGCGTCGGCGTCCTTGATGACCGAGTACAGGTTTCTGAGTCCGTCGCGCATCTCCCGCGCCGTCTCGGGGTCGGTAAGGTTGTCTTGCGTGCCCCATGCGCCAGCGACCTATGCGCAGGGTGGCGCGGTAAAAGACGTTATCCTCAAATAATGCTGAACCAATGCCTCCGCTGGAAGGCGAGCTGAGGAGTGGCTTCAACATTCCCTTCATAAAAGACACTGTAACGATGCGTACACGGGTTAAAATCTGCGGGCTGACACGGGAGGCCGATGTTGGGGCGGCGGCGGCGCTAGGTGCCGATGCGATCGGGCTGGTCTTTTACGCCTCCAGCCCCCGGGCGGTGGCGGTTGAGCGGGCGCAACGGCTGTGCGCGGCCCTGCCGCCCTTCGTTACCAGCGTGGGCCTCTTCGACCAGGTGCGGGCGACCCTGGCCCAGGTGCCCCTGGACCTGCTGCAATTTCACGGCGAGGAACCGCCGGATTATTGCGCCGCCTTCGGCAGGCCCTGGATCAAGGCTATCCGGATGCGGCCGGGGACGGACCTTAGGGACCTGCGGGCGCGCTACGGGGCGGCGGCGGGCCTCCTGCTGGATGCCTATGACCCGGCCAGGGCCGGCGGCACCGGCCAATGTTTCGACTGGGACCTTGTGCCGTCCGACCTGGCGCCGCATATCGTGCTGGCCGGCGGGCTGGACCCGGATAACGTGGCCGCGGCCATTCGCCGGGTGCGGCCCTACGGGGTCGACGTCAGCGGTGGGGTGGAGGCGGCCAAGGGCCTCAAGGATCGCCAGAAGATGGCGGAATTCATGAAAGGTGTATGCGATGGCGATCAATCACGCTGAGGATGGGAGCGGGGCTCAGGGCCTGGCTCAATCAGCGGCCCAATCGGGGGCTCATGTAAAAGGGCAATCCGTGACCAAGGCGGTGGACCAATCCATGGCCCCCGCCGCCGCTTATCATTGGCCGGATGCCCGGGGCCACTTTGGCCCCTATGGGGGCTTGTTCGTCCCCGAGACCCTGATGCGGCCCCTGGACGAGCTGACCCGGGCTTATGAGCGTTACCTCCAGGACCCCGATTTCCTGGCCGAACTGGACGCCGACCTGCGCGACTACGTCGGCCGGCCCTCACCCATCTACCATGCCGAGCGCTGGAGCCGGGAGCTGGGTGGGGCCCAGATCTACCTCAAGCGCGAGGATCTCAACCATACCGGCGCCCACAAGGTCAACAACACCATCGGCCAGGCCCTGCTCGCCAAGCGCATGGGTAAGACCCGCATCATCGCCGAGACCGGTGCTGGGCAGCATGGCGTCGCCAGCGCCACGGTGGCGGCGCGCCTGGGGCTGGAGTGCGTGGTCTATATGGGCGAGATCGATGTCGCCCGCCAGGAAGCCAACGTAACGAGGCCATGCGTGACTGGGTGACCAACGTCGATAACACCTTTTACATCATCGGCACCGTCGCCGGCCCCCATCCCTATCCGGCCATGGTGCGCGACTTCCAGGCGGTGGTCGGCCGCGAGGCCCGCGCCCAGATGTTGGAGCGCCTGGGCCGGCTGCCGGACACCCTGGTGGCCTGCGTCGGTGGCGGCAGCAACGCCATTGGCCTCTTCTACCCCTTCATCGACGACGCCGGGGTGGAGCTCATCGGTGTGGAGGCGGCGGGGGAGGGCCTGGCAAGCGGCCATCATGCCGCCCCCCTCTGCGCCGGCCGGCCGGGGGTGCTGCACGGTAGCCGCACCTATCTCATGGAAGATAGCGACGGTCAGATCATCGAGACCCATTCCATCTCTGCCGGGCTGGACTATCCGGGGGTGGGTCCCGAACACGCCTGGCTCAAGGACAGCGGGCGGGCCCGCTACGTCGCGGTCACGGATGAGGAGGCCCTGGCGGCCTTCCACACCCTGACCCGCACCGAGGGCATCATCCCGGCCCTGGAGTCCAGCCATGCCCTGGCCCAGGTCGCCAAGCTGGCCCCGACCATGGGTAAGGATCAGGCCATCCTGGTCAACCTGTCCGGCCGGGGAGACAAGGACATGCACACCGTCGCCGCCCGGGAGGGCCTTACCCTATGAGCCGCATTGCTGGACGTTTCGCCGACCTGGCCGCCCGCGGCCGTACCGCCCTCATCCCCTTCGTTACCGCGGGGGACCCGGACCTGGCCACCACCGTGCCTCTGATGCACGCCATGGTCGCCGCCGGCGCCGACCTCATCGAGCTGGGCGTGCCCTTCTCCGATCCCATGGCCGACGGCCCCGTGATCCAGCGCGCC
>JAGVUH010000541.1 GCA_019136395.1 Gammaproteobacteria bacterium | reverse complement strand
GCATCCTCCAGGATCGCCAGGGCGGCAGCCTGGTCGCGCCCCTGATAACGGTAACCACCCAGGCGGTGGATGGACTGGGGCAGCAGGCCCAGGTGGCCGCAGACCGGGACCCCATGGGCGGTCAGGCGCTTCACCGTCTCCACCAGATGGGCCCCGCCCTCCAGCTTGACCATCTGCGCCCCGCCCTCCTGCATCAGCCGACCGGCGCTGGCCAGGGCCTGCTCCGGGCTGGCGTAGCTGAGAAAAGGCATGTCCACCACCTGAAATGCCCATCCCGAGGGAATCCCCCACCAGCAGGACGTCCACCCCCGCCTCCTCCAGTAGGCGACAGAAACTGGCGTCGTAGCAGGTCAAGGTGACGATGCGTTCACCCCGCTCCTTCATCGCGGCCAAGGTCGAGCGGGTGACGGGTTTGGTAGTCATGGAGGGCATCTCGGTGAGGGATGGCTGAGGCGGGTCCTGGCGGGGCAGTCGGGGCAGTCGGGGCAGTCGGGCAGTCGAGGCGTCGAGGCGTCGAGGCGTCGAGGCGTCGAGGCGGGATTCTGCCAGTGAAGTCTCACCCTAACAAGCCACTGAGTTCGGGGCTGTCACAGCCAGCACAACGAGTCTCTTACTCCCTCCCCCCTGGCGGGGGAGGGTTGGGGAGAGGGGGTCTGATCGGATATCAGAAGCGCAGCTTGGATCAAGGTGAGGTGACCGGGGGATCGGCTATCCGCACCGGTCGAGTGTCCTCCCGGGGGCACGCGGCCAGCAGTTCGCCTAGGCGACCCATTCCGGGGATCGCCAGGTCCAACGGCGCCAGGTCGGCCAGGGGCACCAGGACGAATGCGCGCAGGGCCAGCTCCGGGTGCGGCACCCGCAACCCCTGAACATCGATGATGGCCTCGCCGTAAAGGAGAAGATCCAGGTCCAGGGTCCGTGGCCCCCAGCGCTCCCCCGACCGGTCGCGGCCATGACGGTCCTCGATGGCCTGGAGGGCCGCCAGCAGGGCGGCGGGAGCCAGCCGGGTTTCCAGGGCGGCGACGGCATTGATGTAGTGCGGTTGCGCCACCGGGCCCATCGGCGCGGTCAGGTAAAGGGGTGAGACCTGGCGGAGGCGGCTTGCGGGGACCTGGTCCAGTTCGCCGATGGCCCGCCGGACCTGGTCCTCGGGGTTGTCTAGGTTGGCGCCAAGGCCGATGTAGGCCAGGGCCGGGGCCTCCTCAACCGCCATCCCCGACCCCACCGCCGCCGGTGGCCCCGGCCTCGCCCGCTCCCGCCCCGTCGCCAGCCGCGGGACGCCGGCGCCGCCGCCGCTTGCGGGCGGTGCCGTTCATCCCCTCCCGCTCCGGCGCCGTGCCCTCCTGAAAACGCGTCCACCAGTCCGCCAGGGCGGAATCGGCCTCGCCGCTCTCCGCCCGCAGGAGCAGGAAATCATAGGCGGCGCGAAACCGGGGATGAGCCGCCAGCCGTTGGGGGCGCTTGCCATCCAGTTGCTCGAAGCGGGGCTGCAATTCCCAGACCTCGCGCATGGGCAGGCTGAAACGTTTGGGGATGCTGACCCGGGCCAACTGGGCCGCCAGCACGTCCTCCCCCGCCCGGATCATGGCCTCGTAGGGGTCCTGACCCCGGTCGACGAGGGTGAAGTAGCGCCGGCGCACCGGTTCCCACAGCAGCAGGGCGAAGAGGAAGGCCGGGGCCACCGGCTTGTCCTCCTGGACCCGCTGATCGGTGTTGGCCAGGCCCCGGCTGACGAAGGTGATGGGAAAATCGTGGTCTTCGTGGGCCAGACAGTCCTCCGTGGCCGGAAAAAGCTGACCGAAGAGGCCATAGTGCCGCAGCTTCTCGAAGGCAGCCAACCCGGTGCCGGAATGCAGCAGCTTGAGGACCTCCTCGAAGAGGCGTGCCGGCGGCACCCCGGCCAGCAGCCGGCCCCGCTCCCGCAGGGGCCGCTCGCAGGCCGGGTCGATGTTGAAGCCGAGCTTGGCGGCAAAGCGCACCGCGCGCAGCATGCGCACCGGGTCCTCCCGATAGCGCAGTTCCGGATCATCGCCGATCAGGCGCAGGCGGCCCGCCTGCAAATCCTCCAGACCACCGGCATAGTCGATCACGGAAAAATCGGCGATGTTGTAGTAGAGGGCATTGACCGTGAAGTCCCGTCGCAGGGCGTCCTCCTCCCGGCTGCCATAGAGGTTGTCGCGAACGATCATGCCATTTTCGAGGTGGCGGTCACCCGGTTCCTCATCTTCGTCCAGGCCGGCGCCACCGCCGCGGAAGGTCGCCACCTCGATGATCTCGGGGCCGAAGTGGACATGGGCCAGACGGAAGCGGCGACCGATCAGGCGACAGTTGCGAAAGATGCGGCGCACCTCCTCGGGGCGGGCGTCGGTGGCCACGTCGAAATCCTTGGGCTCCCGCCCCAGGAGCAGATCGCGTACCCCCCCTCCAACCAGCAGGGACTGGTAGCCCTCCTGTTTCAGGCGATAGAGGACTTTGAGGGCGTTCTCGCTGATATTGGCACGCGAGATACCGTGCTGGTCGCGGGGCACGATGCGGCAGGCAGGGAAATCTGGATACAAGCTAGTGTCTTTTCCTGGCGGGAACGGGTTCCGGAGGCGTTCCTCCCCGGACCCGAAAATCGATGATGACGAAGGGTCCTTGCCCCCTGGCCTCGCGGCGGTGCGGTTCCAGGCGATTAATTTCATGCGCTGGCTTGAGAAGCGCCGGGCGCCGCGTATAATACGCGCTCTCCGCTATTTCTTCTCGCTCCCTTCGTCTAGCGGTTAGGACGCTGGCCTCTCACGCCGGTAACAGGGGTTCGAATCCCCTAGGGAGCGCCAATCCCCCCTCCACCTTTCCCCTTCCGTTCGCCCAGCCACCCCGGCGACTTTCCCGCCGCCCTCATGGGGTAAAGTAGGGTCCTCCTCAGCCACCGGAGTGAACCCGCCATGACCGAACCGCTCTTTGCACTGGGCCAGGTCGTCATCACCGCCAATGCCAAAGGGGCCATGGAACAGCGTGGGCAATGGCCCATCGTCCAGACCATGCTCAACCGCCATGCCCTGGGCGACTGGGGTGACCTGTGCCCGGATGATATCCAGGCCAACAACGACGCCCTTCACAATGGCGCCCGCCTGCTGAGCGCCTATCAGTTCGAGGACGGCTTCAAGGTGTGGATCATCACCGAGGCCGATCGCTCGGCAACGACGATTCTGCTCCCCGAGGATTATTAACCTGGGCAACCGGTTACTGGCGCCTCGCTCTTGGTTGAATGGCAAAAAGGCCGTTTCGTGGTCCACTCAGAAATGGGTTTGTTTCGCAAAATGACCTTTTTCGCGCCGCCGCGCGTTGGGTTCTAGCGGTGGTTTGGGTTCGTTTCGTAGTAGGGCCTCTTCCAAGGGTCCCACTTACCCGATCAGCCCATCAGCCCCCGGCGAACCTGGCCCGATGGTAGGCCAGGTAGGGCTGGTGTTGCTCGGCCACCCAGCGCAAGCGGGCCGGCTGATCCAACCCCAATCGCCGTTTCTCCCGGTCGGGAAGGGCGTCCGCCACCAGCATCAAGCCATCGGGGTCAAAGCTGATCAGAAAACGATCGAACAGCGCGTCCAGATTGGCGGACAACAAGAATCCATTAACCTAAAAAGGGCAGTTGCTTCTTGCCTTGGTTGAGACAAGCAAATGAAATAATGGCAAAAGGAGGTGCCTATGAACCAGCTGACCTTTCACCCTGCGGGTGAAACCCAATCAAC
>JAGVUH010000704.1 GCA_019136395.1 Gammaproteobacteria bacterium | reverse complement strand
TGCTCCTGATGGAGGCGATCAAGAATTTGCGTCATGGGTCATGATCCTCTTGGCGTGGATGGAGGCCCTTACAACTCGGCCGGCGTCAAAAAAACGGGGGTGATCCGATCCCGGTGCGGCCCGGTCCCGGGCAACCGTTGGCCATCCGTCAGGGCCAACCGCGGGTGACGCGGCCCTTGTTCAGGGCAACTGTCAGGCAACCGGTCAGCATCACCCACCGTACCCATCGCCGATCACTTGACCGTCTTCCCGGATCGGCCAAAAACCGCAGGGCGATGGGTAGAGTTAGCGGCTAGTATGGCATAGACGGGGACCGATCACGCCAATCCCCACCCCGCCACCTGGACTCGCCAAATTGCCTCACCACCTGGGCTCGCCATCTGGGCTTACCCACTCGGCCAACACTGGCCTCTTGGAAACCATCCCGCCATGGTTTCCCGAATTGAGCGCGTCGTCTCCCAAGGAACGGTTCGTCACCCCAGGAATGGCTCGGCAACTGGAAAATAGACGCTTTCCTTACTCTTAACCCCGACCCGTGACGGAGTGAGTCTCCTTGGCTGCCCCGCGACGGAAGAGCCAGCGCCAGATCAGACCTTCCGGCGGGCTGGCGCCGTCCAGGACATAGTTTAGGGCATGGAAGTTCTGTAACGTCCAGCCGAGGCGCGAACGACTGAGGGAACAACCGCAGAGCAGGAGCCGGTCGCCGCCGCGCAACCGGCGCCCCCCATCGGGGATGACCTCCCGTGCCTCGCCCTGCACCAGGAGCAAGGGAATGATGGACAGGGGCCGCTCGCGGTCGTGGGGGTCCCGCAGCAGGTCACCCAGGGTCAGGAACCCGCCTTGGCTGATCAGGGTATGGACGGCGTACGCCTCCTCCTCATCGATCAGGACCTCCCACACGGCGGGTACCTGATCCTGCACCATGGCGACGATGCGGCTGACCAGTTGACAGCACCAGGCATCGTCATAGCCCTGAATCACCAGCTCGAATTCCGTCAACAGGGGGGTGACGAGGAGCACGCGGATACGTTCGGCGATGATGCTGCTGGGATGCATGACGATGTCGGCGCCCACGGCCTGGAAGAGTTCCTCGTTGTCCCGGTGATTCTCCCGCACCACGATAAAGAGGTCGGGATTGAGGGCGCGGGCCGTCATGACGATGGAGAGGTTGTTGGCATCGTCATGGGTGCCCACCACCAGTCCCACCGCCTGACGCACCCCCGCCTCCTCCAGGATCCGGACCTCCGTGCCCCAACCCAGGACGAGGGGCAGACCCTCAGGGTAGCCCGTCCGTTCCGGCGCCGCTTCCACGACCACCAATTGCAAGCCCCGGGCGCTGAGATTGGTGGCGATGGCCTTGCCGAAGCGCCCGTAACCGCAGAGGATCCACAGCCCCCGGGCGGGCGGGAAGAGGGGTTCCTTGAGGGGGTCACCCTGCAGCCCCGACAGCCAATCGCGCAGCAAGGTCAGGCCCGGGGCGGCGACGGCCATGGCCAGGTAGGCACCGAATATGTCGAAGGGGTCAAAGATGTAATTGGTGCCGAAGGAGGCCATGTTGGCCTCGACCTCATGGGAATCGGCGCGGCAGATGACCTTGACCTCCGGGTGCATCAGCTTGGCGGCGATGGCGATCTTGAGATTGGTCTCGTTGACGTCGGTCAGCGCCACCACCGCGGCGCAGCGGGGGTGCTTGAGACCCGCCTCCAGCAGATGGCGGGGGCGGCGGGCGTCACCGCACAGGGCGGGGACGAACTCCCGCAAATTCTCGAGCTGCAACAGATCCACCCGCTCCTCGCGCAGGTCGATGACCACGGCATGGCGGTTACCCTCGGTGATGGCGCGCACCAGGGCCCCGCCGGTCTCCCCATAGCCGCAGACCAGATAGAAGGGCTCCCGCATGCGCCGGATACGCCGCGCGAAGCGCAATTCCGCCAGGGAGTTCTGAAAGGTCTTGTCCTGCAGCAGGGCGATGAGGGTGCCAATGGAATAGAACCAGGCGACCACCGACAGATAGATGCCCAAGGTGACCCAGAGGCGCTGGGCATCGCTGAAGGCATAGGGGATCTCGCCGAAGCCGATGGTGGTGGCGGTGTAACTGAAGAAGTAGAAGGCGTGGAAGAAGTCCATGTGCCAGAGGTTGCCCTCTGGATCCTGTCCCGGGATCAGCACCAGCCCCATCACCCCGACGGCGTAGATGGCGATGAGGACGATCAGGGGGGCGCGCATGCGCCGGAAGATCAGGAAGGCGACGTTATCCATGGCCAGGACGCCAGCGACCCCGTACCGCCACGTCAGCGCCGCAACATGACCGTCTCGATCACCAGCAGCACCACCGAGATGACATTGGCGATCATGGCGCCGCCACTCAGGGAGACGATGCTGGCCATCACGGCGGGAGTCAGCCCTTCCTGGGAGACATGGACCGCCATCGCCCAAACGATGACGGCGGCGATGAGCTGCAGCATGGCCGCCAGACTGGTGGCCAGGAGTACGGCCCCCAACTGGGTGCGGTCACCGAATTTGAGCACGGTGGCAATGGCGTTCACCACCAGGGTGGCGAAGAGCTCCCAGACCTGGTGATGTTCCGGATTGTCCAGATCACCAATGAAAAACCCGAAGTTGAGGGTCAGTGAAAGGACGATGAAAAAGCCAAAGACAACCTTTTCCGGATTCATGGGGTAACCTGGGGGCGAACTTGACGGGATCGGCCGCCGATCATCTGGGAACCGGTGTTGGCCGTGAGATAGATGGCTGGTGGATTATCGGCCCGCCTCCGCCGCGGGTAAAGCCTCCTCTGAAGCCTCCTCTTAGGCAAAATCCAGGACGACGCGCCACTGTTCATCCAGGCGGAGCCGGGCATCGAGCTGGACACCGGAGGCCGCGGCGAAACCCCGGATCAGGCCGGTGCGACCGGTGGCGATCAGTTCTCCGATCTGCGCCCAACGATGATCTGGCCGCGCCCGCACTTGGGGCAGGTCAGGGGACCGAGGCCGCCCGTCCTGTCCGCGGCGTCCCGCCGGCTGGGATTAACGACCACCTGGTGTCGCACCCGCTGACCCGCCTGTCGTCCCCCTTGGCGCGGTGCCATTTGCCCAGCCTGTTGCTCCACCTGCCCGCTGTCCCACCGCTTCGGCCGCTGCTTCGCCCCTTGCCCCGCTGATGGCCGCGCACCCACCTCCGGCAACCGGGACAAGGCCTCTCCCTGGCCCAGGGTCGGGATCAGCCCCCGCACCCAGGCGACGATGTCACGGTAGAAATCCTCCGCCGCGGCCTGCCCCCGCTCAATGTCCTTTAGCCGCTGCTCCCATTGCGCGGTCAGCTCCGGACTGCGCAGGGGTTCGGCCACCAGCCCGATCAGGGCCTGGCCCTTGGGGGTGGCCCACAACTGCTTGCGCTGACGCTCCACGTAGCCGGTGCGGATGAGCTTCTCGATGATCTCGGCCCGCGTCGCCGGCGTGCCCAGGCCCGACTCCTTCATGGCGGCGGCGAGGGCGTCGTCCTCGATCTCCCGCCCG
>JAGVUH010000010.1 GCA_019136395.1 Gammaproteobacteria bacterium | reverse complement strand
GTCCTGATAGAGCAGGCCGACGTAGACCAGCATCCGCACCGCCATGAAGGGATCGACGGTGCTTTGGAACTCGATGAGGATGTAGAGGTAGAGCCAGTCCTCGCCGGTCCTGACGCGCCAGACCACGTCGTCACTGCGCTGGCGCAGGTCGTCCCCGACATAGCTGGCGGGGACCTTTTCCAGGGTGGTGTAATCCAGCCCGTGCAGCCAGTCATCGGGGATGAAGCCCAGCACCAGATCCCGCACCACCTCGGGGGCGGAGACCAGGAGTTTGTAGCCAGCGTCGTCGTCTTGGGGCATGGGGGTGATTGTAAGGGGATTACGTGGTGGGTGGCGACCGGTACGGTAGTGCCTGACGCGACAGGCGGTCCTTCCTGACTGACCAGGCGGAGGTACTGGATATCGCCGTCGCCGATCTCAAGCTGGGGGATTTCGAACCGCTCCAGCTCATCGCGCAGCGGACCCCCCCAGGCGGAGGGCAAGCGGGAATTGCAGGCCGCGGCTTAGGTGCTGATTCGCGGCCTGAAACCGACTGAGCCCTGGTGGACGTGTTGGTGGCCCGGAACCCAAAAAGGCGCGTCAAGGCGGGGATGCATTCGGCATAATGCAACCTTCGCCGCGTGAATCCGCGCCGCGCTGGGTCGGATCGGGTGGCGTCTGGCGGGGGACGTGAATCCTTCCCTGGAGGCTTGGCAACCGTATCCGTGCGGTTGACACCCCGCCATCCGACCCTCCCGGTAAGCTTAATGGCGACCGCGAGTGCGAAATCCCGCGGATATAACCCTAGTTACCGAGAACCTGTGCCATGAAGAAACTGCTGACATTGTTATTGGTGGGGCTGCTCTACGCCGTCGGTTGCGGCGCGGCGGAGATCCCCAAGGTCATCCGGGTGGCCGTGTCCCCCGCCTCCCCACCCAACCTGTTCGAGGAGAACGGCCAGACCAAGGGAATGGACCTGGAGATCTTCGAGGGCTACTGCCAGGCCCGTGGTTGTACCCTACAGATCACCGCCTATGACTGGCAGGGCATGCTCGGCGCCGTGGTCAGCGGCCGGGCGGATGTCGCCTTCTCCGGCATCTCCATCACCGACAAGCGCAAGCAGGTCATGGACTTTTCCCAGCCTTACCTGGAAAACACCTGGAACCTGATGAGCATCAAGGACCGCGACATCAAATTTGACGATCTTGCGGAATGGAACAAGTACACCACCGGCTATCCCCGGGGCATGGCCTACGCGGACTTCATCAAGAAGGACATGGAGCCCAAGGGCCTCTACAGCCTGGACAAGGTCAAACTCTATCCCAGCTACAACGAGGTCATGGCCGACCTGCAAAATGGCCAGGTCGACCTGGCCTTCCTTGATGGCACCGTGGCCGCGGTCTATCGCAAGAAGCTGCCGATCCAGGACAGCTACGTCTTCAGTGGCTTCGACCGCTTCGGCTTCGCCTTTCCCAAGGGCTCGCCCCTGCGTGATGACTTCGACCGCTATCTAAACGAACTTGGCCCGGAGAAGCTCAAGGCCATCATCGACAAGTGGATGAGTTGAGGCCCCGGGGATGGATGTCCCAGGCGGCTGGAGAGGATGATTGGAGGTTTTGGAACATTGATCCGAGGCGCCTGGGGTGGATGGACTGATGCAGTTGGGAATGGCTGAATTGAGGCCTTGGGACCGGCGGCGATGAGTTTCTGGCAGATCCTCGCCCAACTGGGGACGGGCGTGGGTTATACCCTGGTGGTGACCATCGCCTGCATCGCCACCGGGCTGGTGACGGGGCTGGCCCTGGCGATCCTGACCCGTCTGCGGCCTCCGGGCCTGGGGGTCTTCCTGGCGGTCTACAGTTACGTCTTTCGCGGCGTACCGGTCCTGGTGCTGCTGTTCATGGTCTTCTTCGGCCTGCCGGGGATCGGGCTGGAGGTGCCGCCCCTGCTGGCCATGATGCTCAGCCTGGGACTGATCGCCGGGGCCTATCTGGCCGAGGTCTTCCGCGCCGGCTTCAACGCCATCGACCCCAACGAACTGCTGGCGGCCGAGGCCATGGGGCTGCGGCGCCGGGAGATCCTGGTCGCCATCGAACTGCCCCAGATGCTGCGCTTCGCGGTGCCGGGCATGCTCAACGAGTTCACCACCGTTCTCAAGTACTCGCCCTTCGCCTACACCGTCGGGATACCCGACGTCATGAAGCAGGCCATGACCCTGGCCGCCACCTCCCTGCGCGGGCTGGAGATCTATCTCGCGGTTGGGGTCATCTATTTTCTGGTTTACAAACTCCTGCTAGCCCTGATGCGCGCCGTTGAGCGGCGTTTCGCCGTCCCGGGCATAAGCCGGCTTTGAGGTCGACCATGGCGTTGTTGGTGGTCAGGAATCTGGTCAAGGACTTCGAAGGTCGGCGCGTCCTGGACGGCGTCGATCTGGACCTGGAGGAAGGGCAGGTCAAGGTGGTGATGGGCCCCTCGGGCTGCGGCAAGTCCACCCTGCTGCGCTGCCTGAACCGCCTGATCGAGCCGACCTCGGGCCAGATCCTCTTCGAGGGGGAGGACATCCTGCGCCCCGGCACCGATGTGCGCGCCCTGCGCCAGCGCATCGGCTTCGTCTTCCAGAACTTCGCCCTCTACCGCCATCTGACGGCCCTGGAGAATATCAAGCTCGGGCTGCGCCGATTGCGCCACTTCTCCGAGGCCCAGGCGACGGAGCGCGCCCGGGCGGAGCTGCGGCGGATGGAACTGGAGGCCCATGGCGATAAGTACCCGGCCCAACTCTCCGGGGGCCAGAAACAGCGGGTGGCCATCGCCCGCGCCCTGGCCATGGACCCGAAGGTGCTGTTCTTCGACGAGCCGACCTCGGCCCTGGACCCCCGGATGTCGCGGGAGGTCATCGCCCTGATCAACCGGCTGTTTCTCGACAACGTGACCATGCTCTGCGTTACTCATGACGTCACGGTGGCGCGCTATATCTCGGACAGCGTCCTCTTTCTGGACCAGGGCCGGGTGCGGGCGGAGGGGGACGCGGATCACCTGCTGGACCAGCACCAGGACCCCCACATCAGCGCCTTTTTCGGCCGTGGGGCCCGCGGGGTATGAGCGACTGGCTGGCCTTCTTTCAGGAGGTCCTGGATTACGGGCCGGCGCTCCTGGCGGGCC
>JAGVUH010000229.1 GCA_019136395.1 Gammaproteobacteria bacterium | reverse complement strand
ACCATGATGCATCCCTTGGCGGAGCAGATGATCTTTCAGGCCCTCGGCGGTCTGGGGCTCTTCATGCTCGGCATGCACTTCCTGTCCGATGGCCTGCGCACCCTGGCGGCGGCGCGGATGCGCGCCATCATGGAGCGCCTGGCCCGTAACCGCCTTACCGGACTCCTGACCAGTGCCTTCGCCACGGCGGTGGTGCAGTCCAGTACCCTGATCACGGTCATGATTGTCGGCTTCGTCAACAGCGGCATCATCACCCTGGAACAGGCCATCGCCATGATCATGGGCGCCAATATCGGCACCACGGTGACCACCATCCTCATCGCCCTACCCATCGCCCAGTATGGGCTGCCGCTGGTTGGCGTTGCTGCCCTGCTGTATGTCTTCGCCCCTCAGGAACGCCTGCAACATCTTGCCCTGACCATCCTCGGCCTGGGGATGATCTTCTTCGGTATCAGCCTGCTCATCACCGGTTTCCGCCCCCTGCGCGACATGCCGGAGGTCCTGGCCTTCATCGCCTCGTTCGATGCCGGTAGTCTCCTGGGCATCCTCAAGTGCCTGCTGGTCGGGGCCCTGCTGACCGCGATCCTCCATTCTTCCGCCGCCATGAACGGGATCATCATCGGCATGGCCGCCACCGGCGTCCTCAACTGGCAAACCTCCATGGCCTTCGTCCTGGGGGCGGAGGTCGGCACCACGGTGACCTCCCTCATGGCCGCGGCCACCCTGAACATCCATGCCCGCCGGACCAGCTATGCCCACTTCGCTTTCAACCTGGTGGGCGTCCTCCTGGCCATCGCCGCCTTCCCCCTGCTCACGCGCTTTACGGCGGCCCTCGTAGGGGGTGACCCGGGCCTGCCCAAAGTCGTCGACGGCGTAACCAGCTATCCCCTGGCACCGGTTGCCATCGCCGCCTTCGTCACCAGTTTCAACCTCCTCAGCACCCTGCTGATGCTACCCTGGATTCCCCTGTGGGCGCGCCTGCTCAACCGCATTGGCGCCGGCGCCGCGGCGGCCGCGACGGACCTGGCCGTGCCCCGTTTCCTCTTCAACAAGGCCCTGGAGGCCCCGCAGGCGGCGATTGAACTCCTGGAAAAGGAACAGGAGCGTTACCGCCAGGCCCTGCCCGGGCTGCTGGACGGCATCTGCCGGCCAGGGCGATCGGATTCCCGGACCCTGACCAGTCTGCGCCAGTCGCTCGACACGCTCCACGAGGCGATCAGCGACTTTGGCGAGCGATCAGCGACTTTGGCGAGCGGCTGTGCGCCCGGGAGATGTCCGCCAGCGCCACAGCGGACGTCATCCACCTGGTGCAGATGCAGGAAACCTCGGCCGCCCTGACGCGACGCCTGACGACCCTGGTCGAGACCTGGAACAGGCACGAGCCGCGAGGTGAGACCCAGCAAGTGGCGTTGCGCTGGATCGAGGCCCTGGATGCCTTGCTGGGCGAGACGCTGGCCGCCCTGGCCCGGCGCGATAGCCACCATCTGGCGATCCTGCGCGAAATGACCGGCAACCAGGGACCCAACGTCGAAAACATGCGGCGGCGTTATCTGGAATATGGCGAACGCTTCACGGTGCAGGAACGCAAACTGCTCCTGACTACCCTGGGCAAGATCGAGGGCTGTATCTGGCTACTCCACCGGCTCTGTCGCGCCGGGATTCGGGAGCTCAAGGTAGCGGCAACCGCTTGAGCACGGTCCCAGCCGATCGGATTCAACCCTTGCGGTCAGCCTCGGGGCTTGAGAAGAAATTTCGTTTCCTCGCCGCTTCGTACCTTCGTACTCGCGATCTCCTTGTTGGGGGTTCTTCAAAAACCCCATATCCAACACAGAGAGGTCTTTTCGCATGCCCTCGGCACTGGTGAAGAAAAAGGGAATTTTTCACCGCCTCTGACTTGCTATCTCATTGTTGGTAAAGATCTTCAGAGTCCAGGCGAGAGGTTTTTCTCACAGCGTCTCAGTCGGCAAGCAAGCCGAGCCGATGGCGGCGTGGTCCGCCATCGGCAATATTGTCATACAGCACCAAGAGGCTGATCTCGACTGGGCTTTCCTCCAGGATGACGATGGCCTCGGCCTTTGCCACCTCGTCACCGCCGCCCTTTTTCTTACCCAACTCCTCCGTTCGCAACTCCACCAGCGGTCGGCTTTCGCCCGTGGCTGGCGTCAAGAGGTGCAACACGAAGGGCGCTACCCCGGCCTCCGCCGGTCCCGCCAGGACCAGCAGGCGACCATCCTTCAGGGCGGCCAGGTCGCGGATACCGGTGTCGGCGCCCAGCCTCAGCGTCAGCGCCTCGGGTTTTATCTTGGCCGGTTGCTCGCCCGGGGCGAAGAGCTCCGCCACTTCAACCGCCAGGATAGCTGCCTTGTCGGGCGCGGGGGTGCGTAACCCCAGGTATAGCCGATCTCCCACCACGGCCAGCCCCTCGATCCCCGCCCCCTCGTGACCTGGCCGGCCCAAGGTTGCCGCCAGGGGACTGTGGCGAAGGACATCGGCGACCCGCCAGGTCCGCTCCACTGTCTCGGCCCGTTGCTCCCGAGGCTCGGCCCGTGCCCGCGCCAGGATGAAGGACGAAGGCCGGAACTGGCCCTTGGCCCGGGAGCAGGCATGGGAACCGGTCAGGTACACCTGGTCTCCAGCGATGGCGATGGCCTCGCCGTCGAACTCCCCGAAGCCCTGGTCCTTCGCGCACAGCCCCCGCGGCCGGGTGCCAAGGATGGCATCGTCCGGTTGCTTGCCCTTGGACAGCAGTTCCAGCAACTCGCCCGTCGGGGTCAGGGTGGAGCCGTCAAACCAGGCCCACTCCGCGAAGCGCTCCTCGTCGTTGATGGCCAGGCAGGCGCGACGGCCCTGCTGGCCCCTCTGGCCCTGATCCGGCGGCAGACAGGCGAAACCGCTGATGCCGCGCGGGGTACCCGCCTTGGTGTCGCGGGAAATGAAGGACCGCGCCACCTCGATGGGCTCACCTAGGGATACGGGCAACGGCCCTTGGGACCAGGCCGGGTAGGGGGCCACAGCCAAAGCTAGGTTTAGAACCAGTGCCGGGATCAGGGCCGAAGTAAAAACCCTGGCTAGGATTGCACCCGCATGGGGGTGGTCTCCGTGGGGCGGGAACCCAAGACCAAGTCTCTGGCACGCCAGCCTCTTCACCATCATCCTATGCACCCCTTGCCTATGGAGGATCATCTCCGCCATAGCGGCGGGGCCATTGGTCAACTTCACCAACATCCTTCTAACCCTAAACTTCTGACCCCCATCCTGCTTAGCCCCCCTCACGCCCCTCGCGCCGGCATCCGGATTACCCCGGTGACGATGCCGAGGATTTCGATTTCGTCATGGCGCAGAAAGAGGGGCTCCATCTTGGGATTGGCCGGTTGCAGCCGTACGCCCTTTGGCTCGACATAGAACCGCTTCAGGGTCACCTTGTCGCCATTGATCAGGGCCACCACGGTCTCCCCGTTTGCCGCCGTCTGGCGTTGTTCGACGACGATGATGTCCCCGTCCTGGATCTGATCGTCGGTCATCGAGTGGCCCCGCACCCGCAGGGCATAACTGGCCTTGCGCACCATGTGGCTGGGGATGCGGACCATTTCGTGGTCCTCGGGGGTTTCCACCGGCCGACCAGCGCTGACATAACCGAGGAGGGGAATCTCGACCCCGGGCTCCCGTTCCAGGTCCAGGGGCTCCAGCCGGGGATCCCACGCCAGGTGGGTGCGCTTGGGAATCAGGTAAAGAAGGGCTGACATGAGGTGCTCCGGGGCGGAAGGGATGCCGCATTATTGTACCCGGACCGCCGAAAAATCCGGTTCAGAGTAGTACCGTAAGCGGCGGGTGGCCAAAATCCTGGCCAACGACGGCGTCATCGGCACCGCGGAGTAACTACGTCTGGCGAAGTGGTGGCGTGCATTTTCCGGAGCCAGAGCGTCAACGCTGACGAGGCGTGACACGAGTCTGGGACATAATCCGGCACACCTGCAAAAGAAAAGGCGGCCTGAAGCCGCCTAAGTACTTGAAATAACTGGTCGGGGTGAGAGGATTTGAACCTCCGACCACCTGAACCCCATTCAGGTGCGCTACCAGTCTGCGCTACACCCCGCAGGAATGAGTATGTTAGGTACTGCCCCCCTGAGTGTCAACCTCGGCATATTGGCTTGGCATAGTGGCCCGCCGTGGCGATCAGGCGTGGTTACTTTACTTTCAGGGCTAGCCCTGACTGGGAAAGCGTCTATTTCCTCGTTCCCGATTATCCCCCTGGGGATTTGCTTAACATGCCTATCCGGTTGATTCAGGAATTTGCAGAATGTTGAGTGGGCTGCGCCTGACAGAAATTCATGTCCTTGAAAATGAACGCACCCCAAGAGTGGCCGCAACGCGGTGTTA
>JAGVUH010000663.1 GCA_019136395.1 Gammaproteobacteria bacterium | reverse complement strand
CCTATCCCCTGGTCCTGCGCCAGTCGGGCCGCATCGACACCCTCCAGCAGGGCGGGCTACCCGTCGGCATGTTCCCCGTGGTGGATTATCAGGCCCAGGAGGTGCAACTGGCCCCCGGGGATAGGCTGGTGCTCTATTCCGACGGCGTGACCGAGTGTCGTAACCGCCAGGGGGAGGCCTTCGGCGAGGCCCAACTGCGGGCCAGCCTGAGCGTTGCCGCTCAGACCGGTCTCAGCCTAACCGCCGTCCTCGACGAGCGCCTGCGGGACTGGCGCGGGCCGCAAGACTTCGAGGACGACATCTCCCTGCTGGTGCTGGAACGGCCGCTGACCTTGAGTGGCGACCGCCTGCACCTACGATTGCATAGCAATCCGGCCGAGGTGGCGGACCTCCAGCCGCGCCTGCTGGACCTCTGCGCCCAGGCCGGGCTCGACGCCATGGCGGCCTTCAAGCTGACCACCGCCATCGTCGAGGCCCTCAACAACTGCATCGAACATGCCTATGGCGGGGAGCCCGGGCAGCCCATCGACCTGGAGTGGACCCGCGGCGCCGAGGTGGTCGCGGTGGCGATCCATGACGAGGGGCAACCCCTGCCGGCCCGGGCGCTGGACCCGGCGGCGCCGGCGTCCGCCGATGCCGAGTCCGGGCGTGGCTGGCAGATCATTCACGAATGGACTCATGCGGTGAGCTACCAGCGAACGAACAACCGAAACGTGCTGACCCTCACCTATTTCCTTTCCTGACCTTTCCTGTCCTGGCCCAACTGGGTTCCGGAATTAGCCGCCAAACCTTAAGCACCCGCCACCCCGCCGTGACCTGACACCTTTGGAGTACCCCTAGCATGAACCTTGAACACCGCACCCAGGAGGGCGTCGACATCGTCAAACTGCCGGAACGCCTGATGATGGCCGACGCGGCGGGCGCCCGCGCCACCCTCAAGGACATCATCGACCAGGGCGGCGGTAAACTGATCCTCGACCTATCCGCCACCAGTTTCATGGACTCCAGTGGTCTGGCGGTGATCGTCAGCGCCCTGCAGGCGGCACGCAAGCGCGAGGGTGATGTCTACCTCTGTGGCATGAGTAACACCGTGCGCGCCCTCTTCGAATTGACCCGGTTGCAGACCGTTTTTCAGATCTTCGACGACGAGACGGTCGCCCGGCGCGCCTTCACTGAAGCCACCGCCAGCCATCAGCAGTGAGCGCACCAAGCATCTGTACTTAAACGGCTTTACCGTACCTTCCACGCTCGCGCAAAAAGATGATGGTAACGGAAGGGCTTGAGGGATCACTCAGGGGTCCACCCCCTCCCTGAGATCGGCAAGCAAGCGATAGAGGGTCCGTTCACCGATCCCCAAGATCCGCGCCAGCTCCGCCCTGCTCCGCCGCTGCCTGCGCAGCAGCAACCGCAGATAGCGCTGTTCGACCTCCGCCAGGGTCGGTTCGTGAGCGAAGGACAGGGTCACGTCCGCGCCGCCCCTGATCGGGGCTTCGCCCGTCGTCGCTGATGGTGAAAGTTCCTGAGGGGGCGGGAGCCAGCCCAGGGGGAAATCCGCCACGTCAATTCTCAACCTGCTCCCCGACAGGATGATGGCCCGCTCGACGGCGTTACGCAATTCCCGGATATTGCCAGGCCAGTCATGGTCAAGGAGTTGGCCCATGGCGACCGGGCTCACGCGCTTGGTAATCCCCCGCGACGTACCCGCTTGGGCGAGAAAGTACCGCACCAGGGCGGGAATATCCCCCCGCCGGTCCCGGAGGGGCGGCACCCGGATCGGAAAGGTGCTGAGCCGAAAATACAGGTCCTGACGAAATTCCCCGGTCCGGATCATCGTTTCCAGGTCACGGTTGGTGGCGGCCAGGATCCTGACGTCCGCCGCGAGATCCCGCGTCCCGCCCAGCCGGCGATAACGCCGGGTTTCGAGCACCCGCAGCAGTTTGGCCTGAAGCGTTGCCGGGATCTCCC
Source organism: Gammaproteobacteria bacterium (assembly GCA_019136395.1). The sequence continues at coordinate 1,180 of JAGVUH010000663.1, read as the reverse complement.
CGATCTCGTCCAGGAAGAGGGTACCCCCCCGGGCCTCCTCGATGAGCCCAGCCTTGCGGTGACTGGCCCCGGTAAAGGCACCCCGCTCGAAGCCGAACAGCTCGGCCTCGAACAGGGTGGCCGGCAAGGAACAGGTATCCACCGCCACCAAAGGTCCCGCGGCCCGGGGACTGAGGCGATGAATCTCCTGGGCGACCTTTTCCTTGCCAACCCCGCTTTCCCCCAGGATCAACACCGTCGCCTCGCTGGGGGCCACGGCCTGGATCAGGTCCCGGAGCTGCCGCATCGGTTCGCTGTCACCGATGAGCAAGCTTGGGGCCTCAACGCGGATGAGGTGGGTATAGAACTCTCCCTGGCGGTAGAGTAGGGCATGGTCGATGATGCGCCGCACCGCCGCGACCAGTTCCCCCTGGTCGATTGGCCGGACCAGAATTTCCGCCGCGCCGAGCCGCAACGCCGCCATGGCTTCCTCCAGATGGGCCTCATCGCACAGGATCAGGCAGGGATACTCCGCCATCCATGTCGTGAGCAGCTCCGGCCACAGGTCCCGGGGCCAGGGGTGATCGAGCACGATCAGGTCCGGGGTCTGGGTGCTCAGTTCCCGCTGGGCACCCTGGCCGCTCGTGGTCTGGAAGATCGCGAAGCCCCGGGCCAGCAGGTCGCGCGCGAGAGGCCCCAGGGTGCCCGAATCCGCCCCGATCAGTAGAAGGGTATCGCTCATGATGGGATGGCCGCCGCCCGCCAGGGAGGGGCTACAATGAAACCGGAGATACGCAACATCTTCATCACCCAAGGTCACGGTCAAGATCTATCAGCGACCCAGGTGATCGGCCAGAATGGCAGGCCCAGATGCGGCGATGCCGCCAAACTGGCAGCCAGCCGTTCATAACCACAGCATCCGATTCGGGGTCCATAATTATTTCTTTTACTATCAATCTACTAAGATCGATTTATGGGATGTTGTTGCATTGGTCCGAATGATGCTTAATTTAAGGTCAGCGGTCAGAAACTGACTTGCGGCGCGGCATTAAACTAGCATCCACTGCCGCGCGTGGCGAGAACCAGCCAGACATCCCGCCTACACGGTCTTTCCTTCGCCTTCCAACGAGACGATTAGCATGATCACAGAGAAAAAAACCTATGAACCGCCAACGATCGAGGAATGGACGGTCGCCAGCTT
>JAGVUH010000029.1 GCA_019136395.1 Gammaproteobacteria bacterium | reverse complement strand
ATCGCCACCGCCGTGCGCCAGGGGGCCTTCGACATGCTCTTTTGCAATCGCCAGGGTCTGGTGACCGAGGGCGGACGCACCAATCTCTTCGCCTTCCTCGACGGGGCCTGGCTGACGCCACCCCTGGCCGCCGGCGTCCTGCCCGGGGTGATGCGCGGCCTGATCCTGGACGACCCGGCCTGGGGCGCGCGGGAGGCCCCCCTGACCCTGGCGGATCTGCGGCGTGCCGACCGGCTTATGGTCACCAATGCCTTGCGGGGTCCGATTGAGGCGCGGCTATATCCGGAATTGGGGTAGCCCCAGGCAGGAGGCTCCAGTTGCTTTATGAGCAGCCAAGCCATTCCCGTGGCGGAACCTCCCCTTTACCCGGTTGCTAACGGTCAGATTTAGAGCGGCCAACAACAAGGATCAGGTCAAACTCCGGTATGCGCCGTCAGCGGACGTGGTGGTAGGTTGCCCCACCGGATCTCGCGACAACCTTTTGGACAAAAAAAGACGGGGAATTTGCGCTCTCATTTGGACTGGTTTAGGCTCTAAACCCCTGTGATGGAGGGCGCGACACCGAGGGGAGTGGGGATGACGCGGCCGTGGGGCCAATCGCACGCTAGGGGGAGAAAGTAATGCTTGGATTGACGCTACGAGAAGAATTCCGGGGCAAGCGCCTCAAAGGGACGGCCATTGAGCTTTCCAATGACTCGAATACGGGCGCGACTCAGATCGCAGCCAAGCAGTTCCTGGAGATCACCTATCCGACCCATGACCTGCTGAAGGGCATCGAGGCCGTCGGCCCCAACCAGGGGCGCCCAGTGGTCGTCATTGGGGTGCGAGGCCTCGGTAAGTCGCATTTGATGGCCGCGCTCTACCATGCCGTTAACGATCCGGTATCGACTAGCGCCTGGCTGAACTCCTGGGCAACCACGCTGGGCGATGGCAACCTCGGCAAGATGCCCCTGCGTGATGGGATGCTCGTGATTGGCGAAAGCCTCCATCGCCAGCGTTACAAGTTCCTCTGGGATCTGCTGTTTGAACGTCATCCCCACGGCACCTTCATCAAAGGCAAGTGGGTCGGCATGGGGTCGTCCAAGACCGATATCCCGTCCGACAAGCTCATCGTCGAGCTGTTGGAGAACAAGCCGACGATGCTGCTGCTGGACGAGTTCCAGACCTGGTACGACGGCCTTACCAACAGCAAGCAGTACCCCTGGAAGAATTGGGCGTTCAACTTCATCCAGATTCTCTCCGAGATCGCGAAAGAACGGCCTGATCTGCTCGTCCTGGTGATTTCCGTGCGCAATGGCGGCAGTGATGCCTACCAACAGGTCCATCGCGTCAATCCCATCTCGATCGACTTCATGGCTGGTGGTGACCCTGAACGGGTTCAGCAGGATCGGCGGCGGATGCTCTTGCACCGATTATTCTTGAACCGGCTGCAAATCACCAAGAAACAGATAGGGGAATTGATCGAGACGCATGTCGCCGAATACCTGCGCCTGATGGGTATCCCCGCCGCGGATCATGATAAGCGTCGCCGCGAATTCATGGTCTCATGGCCATTCGCCCCCCATCTGCTTCGCCTCCTAGAAGAGCAGGTGCTGATCGCCACCGATGCCCAGGAAACACGCGACCTCATCCGGATCCTGGCCAACCTCTATAAGAGTCGAGGAGAGATGTCGCCGCTGCTCACGGCCGCGGATTTCCGACTGGACGACGACGGCTCTGGCATCGGCGCCTTGCTCGACTCCGTCTCCAACGAACATCACCGCACGCTGCGCGCCAAGGCACAGCAAAACATCCTCTCGGTCACCCATGCGGTGGCCAACCACACCAGCATAGCCCCTCACATGCAAGAGGTCGTTGGCGCCCTGTGGTTGCGCTCCATTGCCGTTGGCAATCTCGCCGGGGCGGAACCAGCCACGCTGCAGGTTGACATCACTCGCGGCCAAGCCGTCGATGACAACGCCTTCCAAGTCGAGCTGGCAACCATCGTCGAGAACAGCTTCAACATCCACCAGGATGGCGCCAGGCTGGTCTTCCGGGAGGAGGAGAACCCGCGCGCCAAGCTGATGGCCTGCGCGCGGAACGACAAGCTGTTCACCGATGGTTCCGATCAGGCGCAGCTTGCCAAGCAGGTGCGGTATGTCATCGGCGGCATCGACATGGTGGCCAAGTCTTTTCGGGTGATCGCGCTGCCGAAGGCTTGGCGGACGGACCCCTGGTCGAAGCTCGATGAGGCCGAGCAACCTGACCGCTGGGATGAACGGCTACCCATCCTGGTGCTACCCGAAGAGCCAGAAAAGCTCGACCAGACGCTGGGTGGCTGGCTCAAGGATCATCTGCAGAAACGCCGCAACACCATTCGCTTCCTGCTGCCCCGATCCGGCTCCACCAACGCCTTTCTGGACCGTGACCTCCTCATCCTGGCCCGGGCGGAAATGAAGGCGCAGGAATGGAGCGGACAGAGCCCGGAATACAAGCAGCTCCACAAGGAGTTCGAGGGGACCTTGCGAGACAACCTCAAGAAGCGGTTTGACCGTTTCGCCGTGTTGCACCGCTATGACCACCAGAATCCGCATCAGTCCCTGTTCAGCGTCGAGAGCCTGAAGAAGCAAGGGGCGCAGATTCCCGAGGGCATCGAGGAAGCGCTGACCAACGATCTCTTCGTGCCCGAGGATTTTGAGGATCTCGTGCTCGAAGCCGCCGCCGGCAACGCGGCCGTGGGCAAGCTGCTGCGCGAGCTCCAAGAGCCCCGCCCGGCGGGTCAAGACTGCATCCCGTGGCTGGGTGAAACGGCGATGAAGGAGCGCATCCTGCGCCTGTGCGCTCGCGGCAGGATCGCCATCAACCTGCGCGGGCTTGAGTACTTGCAGACCCACGCCGGCGAGGACGAGGATGCCGCCTGGAAACGCATGCGCCCCAAACTCTCCTTCACGGGCCGTCAGCTTGACGAGATCTTCCTGATGGCGCCGTCGGCCGTGCCGACCACGGGCGGTGCCACGCCACCAGTCTTCCCATCCGCTGGTGGCCTGTCCGGTGGCGGCGCCACGCCCCCATTCCCCCCCATGCCCTGGGATGAGGTGCCAGTCGGAGACGCTACACCGCCCCCCGGCGGGATTTTTGGAGACGACACGCCGGGAACAGGTTCCAAGCCGCGCATCCCGCTGACCAATCCGCCGACGTCGCCGCTCAACCTGATCGGCAAACTCGAAGGCTGGGGCATTGGTCCCGCCACGCAAGTCGCTGAAATCTCGATCAAGGTGTCGTCCGCTACGGGCGCGCAGCTCAAGGAACTGCTCAAAAAGCTTCCTGATGGCATGACCTTCGAGCTGAGCCTGGAGAAGGAGGACACCTGATGGCACTCGACGCCGACCTCCTCCAGATCCTGACCAAGGGCTCCGCCGCGGACGCCTGGGGCCTCATCATCCGCAATGCCCTCGAGATTGCCACCAAACCCCTGACCACGGCCAACGCGCCTAGCGAAGTCATCAAACGCGACCGCGAGATCGGCTTGCTTGATCTCTTCCTGTCCGCCAGCGGCTGGGACTTGTGGCAGTCCTTTGGCCAACCGGACATCAGCGGCGTCGAGCGCACGTCCGATCGTCTCCTGCGCTGGTGGAGCGAACCCCGCTATGGGGCAAATGGCGCCCGGGCCGTCCTGATCCTGGACGGCCTGTCGCTGCGCGAGTTTCCCTGGCTACTGCAAGGCGCCCAGGCGCGGGGCTTCACGCTGCACGAGTTCAGCGCCAACGCGTCGGAGCTGCCGGGCGAAACCAATGAGTTCGCGCGGGCACTGGGTTTTGGCAGCCGCGGGCAGCTCCAGAACAACGGGGGCGGCCTCGCCCACAAACTCCAACCCGCGCGCACGGAATCCGTCGATCTGCCATGGAAGGACTGCGAGGCCCTGATCGACGGCACGCCTAACTGGGTGTTCTGGCATCACTGGCCCGACAGCAAGGTTCATGACGGCGCGGGGGCGGGCCAAGGTCTCGACCTCCTGGCCCGCGACGCGGCCGAACAACTCAGCAGCGATGATTTCTGGGCCTTCGTCGAGCGTCTGGCCACCGGGCGCCGCCTGGTCATAACCTCCGACCACGGTTATGCCGCCTCCGGCTACTTCCCCGACGCGGATGGCGAGGTGGGGCAGTTCCTCAAGAAGACCTTCTCTAGCGGACGGAGCACATCAGGCGTGGGCCTGACAGCAGCGGATTGCGGTCCCTTTGTTCCGCCCGTCGCGCTTCACATCGACAGCCCGCATGGCGCCCATCTTATGGCCCTGGGTCGCTGGAAATGGCGCAGCCAGGGCGGCTACCCGACCCTGACGCACGGCGGCCTCTCCCTGCTTGAGGTGCTGTCACCCTTTGTCGAGCTAACGAAATAAGGAACGGCCAGCATGGCAACCAAGAAAGAACTTCTCGCTCAGGAAGTCGCCAGAGCCGTCGGCGCGGGCAGGGCGGTCGCCCTCGAAACCGTGGATTTCAACGACCCGCACCGCCCCAAGACCTGCCTGGAGGTGGACTTCCCGATTTTGCCGGTCAATCAGGTCGCGATCATCGAGGGCAACGCCGGCAAGCCCATTTATCAGATGTCCAAGTGGTGGGCGCGGCGCCGCTCCAGCGTGTTCCGTTCCATGCTGATCGCGGCGGCCACCAAGGCACCGGAGGACCCCTCTCACGCGGCCAGGCTGGTCTGGGACCACTACTACGCCAACCATCAGAAGAAAGGCGCCTTCAAGCACCTGAAGGTGGCGGACATCTTCATGGGGGGTGGCACTACCCTGGTCGAGGGTTCCCGCCTCGGCATGCAGATGATCGGCAACGACCTGAATCCGGTCGCCTGGTTCGTGGTCAAGCAAGAACTGGCGGACGTGGACCTGGAAGAGGTGAAGCGCCTGCTCGCCGACATCGAGGCGGAGGTCAAGCCTCAGATCATGCCCTACTACTACTGCGACGGTCCGCATGGCGAGAAAGGCATCTGGACGCACCTACCCAGCAACCTGGCGATGCCCACCGACTTCGACCCGCTGACCATCCCCCGTGACCAGCGCCAGGACTACCGCTACGCAGGCCCGGAGATCATCTACACCTTTTGGGCCAAGCACGGTCCCTGTCAGGTGACGGGCTGTGGCCACCGCACACCGATCATGACCAGCCCGTTGATGGCGGTGAAGACGCTCACCGTCAAGCATTGGGAGCACACCTGTGGTCAGTGCGGTGGCGAGTTTCATATTGAGGAGGACGAGGCGCGGATGGCTCCGGACGTACCGCTCCATGTCGCGCCGACCGAGTACCCCTTCGCCATTCTGGACCACCACAAGGGCGTGGTCTGCCCGCATTGCAAAGAAGCCATCCCCGCCCAGATCCGGGTCAAGGATGGTCTGGTCCTGGAGGGACCGCGCGGGCAGATCAAGCTGGGTAAGGGCAAGAACAAGAAGGTCGAATTGAGTCTGCTGGTGCATCCGCAGTGGCTGGCGGGTTCGCCCAAGCAGGACGCGAGTGGCCAGTTCTATGGTGGCTCGGCACAGGACGAGGTGGCCGCGACCACGCGCTGGAATCAGGAGCGCGCTAGTAAGATTCTCCTGCTGGAAGTGCGCGGTGCATTGCCGGATGAGGTGACCTGTCCTGAAACGGACATCACCTTCGCGCCGGAACACGGCACGGTGCCGAAGCCTGCAAATTTCACCTGTGCGGCTTGCGGCACGGTGCAACCACTTGTTAGCGCAATCGAAGCTACACATAAGACCGCACCGTCAAGCATCTACGCGGTGCAGGGCTATGCACCTAAACGAGATGCAGCGGGGAAGCCCTACAACGGGCGTTTCTTTGCCGCCTGTGATGTGGCGCACGCTCGACAATATGACGTGGCCTTTGCGGAATGGGAAACTCGCAAAGAAACTGACCTGAAAGACTACTGGCCTCGTAGCGCTATTCCTTTTGGCCACATGACTCACCAGCGGCAACCGCTTCCTAGACACGGCTACTTGAATTGGTCTGAGATGTTCAACCCCCGCCAGCTGCTGGTGCACGCTCAACTGCTCAAGGCCATCATCAATGCCGGGAGCTACGACTGGGCCGTCCGCGAGTATGTGCTTGGCGCATTCCAGCAATACCTTCGAAATCAGTGCTTGTTCAGCTTCTGGAATCCTCAGCGAGACACACCTGAGCCGATGTTCTCGAACAACAACTTTCATCCGAAATCAACGGTCATTGAGAACTGCGTATTTCCGCTCTTAGGACGCGGGAACTGGACGGCATGCGTTGAAGGTATCGTGCAAGGTCGCGAGTGGGCCATGCAACCCTGGGAGGCAGTCAGCATCGAGGGTCTGAAGCGGCGTGATCCCACCCTGGCAGGCCAGTTGACTGGCAAGAGCGAAAAGGTCATGCCGGGTGACCCGGTGTTGGATGTTGCGGTGCATCAAGGGTCATCGACTGACCTCGCCCAGTGTGACACCGGCAGCCTCGATCTGGTCATTACCGATCCGCCCTTCGGGGGCCTCCTGCATTACTCGGAGCTGTCCGATTTCTTCTATGTCTGGCTGCGCCTTGCACTCAAGGGCAAGTACCCGGACTACTTCACTGCCGAGTACACACCCAAATCGCTGGAGGCTGTTGCCAACAGGGCTCGTGAGCCGGAAGACCCGGACGGTTTCTACCAGCGCCTGCTCACCCAGTGCTGGCGCGAGGCCCATCGCATCCTCAAGCCCGGTGGCATCCTCGCCTTCACCTTCCACCACAGTGAGGATGAGCCCTGGGTGGCGGTGCTGGAATCACTGTTCGACGCGGGTTTCTACCTGGAAGCGACCTACCCCATCCGCTCCGACGAAACCAAGGGCGAGGGTGAGTTCGGTTCCAAGACCATCGAGTACGACATCATCCACGTCTGCCGCAAGCGCACCGAGGAACCCAAGCCGGTGAGCTGGGGCCGGATGCGCCGTGAGGTGATGGCCGACGTGCGCCATTTGCAGGCTATGCTGGAGAACCATGCCAAGGAGGGTCTGCCCGCCGCGGACCTTCAGGTGATCCGGCGCGGCAAGGCCCTGGAATATTTCTCCCGCCACTACGGCAAGGTCTATGTGGACGAGGGGCGGACAATCTCGGTCAGGGACGCCCTGGTCGGTATCAACCAGCTTATCGACGAGCACGCCGACAAGGGCAAGGAGCCGCCGCCGGTCAACGCCGAACCGATCACCAGCCAGTTCCTGCGCACCTTTGGCACCGCCAGCGAGCTCAAGCGGGACCAACTGCAAAAGTTTCTGCGCGGCTCCATCACCACCCCGGATGACTTCGTGCAGCGCGGCTGGTGCGCCGAAAGGAATAAGGTGTTCACGCGCACGGCCCCGCTGGACTTCGCCCGCGACTGGGCGGGCAAGCACCGCCGCCGCCTGACGTCCGACCTGGATCAGGCCCTTGTGCTCGTCGGCGCCTGCTTCGACGGCAGCGGCATCAATGCCTCCGACACCTTGAAGAACGAGCACTTCAAGCCACACGTCGCCCTCAAGCCCCTGCTGGAATGGCTGCATCGTAACGGACCGGATCAGGCCACGCGCAACGCCGCCTCCCGCGCCGTGTCGATCCATAACGCCTGGGCGGCCAGCCAGGCGGTCAAGCCAACGCAGGGCTCGCTGTTCGAGGAGTACGAGCAATGACCGCATTCACCAATGCCGAGCTGGGGGCCTTGCTGGATGATCTGGAATCGGACCGGGTCGAGCGCAAGCAGTCCTTCAAGGGCTCAGCGCCGGAAACGGTGCGTGAAGCGGTGTGCGCCTTCGCCAATGACCTCGCCGGGCATGGCAAACCGGGGGCCGTATTCATCGGCGCCAAAGATGATGGTACCGCCGCCGCTGATTTCGCGGTGACGGACGAGCTGTTGCGGCAGTTGGCCGACATCAAGACCGACGGCAACATCGCACCCCCGCCGACCTTGCTGGTTGAGAAACGCCATCTCAAGGGCACCGATTTCGCCGTGATTACCGTATGGCCCTGCGATACGCCCCCCGTGCGCTACCGGGGCCGTATCCATGTGCGGTGGGGACCGCGACGGGGATTGGCCAGCGCTCAGGACGAGCGCATCCTCAACGAGCGACGGCGTTATCGTGATCGACCCTTCGATGTGCAGCCGGTCGTCGGTGCCGCGCTGGAGGACATCGACCGGCTGCGCTTCGAGCAGGAATATCTGCCCTCTTTGGTGGCGCGTGACGTGCTGTTGGCCAATGATCGCAGTTTCAAGCAACAGCTCGCCGCGACCAAGCTAGTCGTCGCCGAAACCGAAACAGTACCTACCGTGCTGGGCTTGTTGGTCTGCGGCACATCACCCTCCGACTGGATCGGCGGGGCCTATACCCAGTTCCTGCGCATCGCCGGCACTGACCTCACCGAACCGGTTCAGGATGAAGAGGTTATCCACGGCACGGTGGCCGATCAGATCCGCCGGCTGGAGGAAAAACTCGAAGCCCATAACCGCCGCCGGGTGGATTTTGCTGGTGTCGCCAGGGAATGGGTCGACGAGGATTATGCCCTGGAAGCGTTGCGACAACTGGCGCGCAATGCATACATGCACCGCACTTACGAGGCGACGAATGCGCCGGTGCGGGTGTACTGGTTCGATGACCGTATCGAAATCCACAACCCCGGTGGGCCGTTTGGCAGCGTGACGGTGGAGAACTTCGGCCAACCCGGTATCACGGACTACCGTAATCCTAATCTGGCGGAGGCGCTGCGGGCACTGGGGTATGTACAGCGCTTTGGTGCGGGGATCGCCATTGCCAGGAAGCACTTTGGTGCACGGTTGTCGTTCCAGGTGCAGCCCGGTGTGGTCGCGGCGGTCATCACCAGGGAGGCAGCATGATCAGCATCGCGTTCTTCAATAACAAAGGCGGCGTGGGCAAGACCTCATTGGTCTATCACGCGGCCTGGATGTTTGCCGAGCAAGGGTACCGCGTGCTGGCCGTGGACCTTGATCCGCAGTCAAACCTGTCGATCATGGCGCTGGACGAAGAGCGCCTGGAGGTGCTGTGGCCGGACGATGCGCATCCAAAGACGCTGTTTGGCGCGGTCGAACCGCTGTTCGGCGGCACTGGCGACATTCGACCTGCCCACATCGAGCCTTTGTCGGAGGCCCTGGGCTTGATCGTGGGTGACCTGGCGCTATCGCGGATCGAGGACGATCTTTCCACCGAATGGCCCCGTTGTCTGGAAGGGCGCGAGCGCGCATTTCGCGTCACCACGGCGTTTTGGCGGGTGATGAAGGAAGCCGCCAAGCGGCACCGGGCGGATGTCTTGCTGGTCGACGTCGGTCCCAATCTGGGGGCCATCAATCGGGCCGCGCTGGTGGCGGCAAGCCATGTCGTCGTTCCTGTCGCGCCGGATTTATTCTCCCTGCAAGGTTTGAATAACCTCGGGCCCACGCTCAGACGCTGGCGCGACACCTGGCTCCAGGCCAAACCCAAGGCTACGGCAAGCTTGGGTGAGCAACCCAGGGGTGAGATGGCCGCGGTTGGTTATGTCCTGATGCAACACGCCGAACGGCTCGGGCGACCGACCAAGGCCTATGCCAAATGGCAGGCGCGGCTGCCTCAGGCCTATCGGGAAAGCGTGCTGGGTGAGGCCCCTGGACAACCGACGCCTGCGCCCGATCCACATCAGATTCAGCGCATCAAGCATTACCGCAGCCTGATGCCCATGGCAATGGAGTCCCGCAAGCCGATGTTCGCCCTTCGCGCTTCGGACGGGGCCATCGGCGCGCACCAGACCAACGTGCAGCAGTGCTATGACGACTTCAAGAATCTCGTCGTTGAAATTGCCGTGCGAGTGGGAATTTCCCGGGGTGCCAGGCGATGAGACAGACGCACGACACGGTTTGGCAACGGCGCGGCACCAGTTGGATTTGGGACGAAGAAGCCCGCAACCTGGTCTGCTCGGCGGCGGAAGTCTGGAGCCTGCGCCAGTTTCTTCAGTCCGTGGGGAGCTGGCCTGATGATCTGCCCAGCAACGATACCCAGACGCTGGTGGTGGCGGGGCTGGAAGGTAGCCTCGACCTGCTTGCCCCCGACGAAGCCGAGCGGTGGCTGGGGGATGTGATCAAGGATGCCATGCTGTCGTTCCAGTCCTGCTACGAGGGGCAGGCCGCGCTGATCTTCTGGCTACCCCTCGGCCAGAGCCGCCTCAAGGTTCAGACGGCGACCGATGCGGTGACCTGGCTATGCGAAGCGCCCCATCGCGGCAGTCAGCTCGACTTCAGCCGCATCCTCTGGGGCGAGGCCAATGAGTATCCACAAGAGATTCTTCCGCGCGTTGGCGGCAAACCTGCGGGCCTGTTCTACCTGCGGATCACCTGAGGTCTGCGCGTGGCAGCGGAGAACCTGTTTCGACCCGGCGAACGGATCACCCATCACGAATTTGGCCAAGGCGTTGTCCTTGACCGCGCCCGTGACGGCTATCTGCGCGCCTTCTTTGGCGTCGGCGAGCGCCGCGTTCCGGTGGGCGCGGTGCGCCGCGAGCTTACCCGGACCGAGCGCATCCTGCGCGCCGTGGACGGTGGCACCGATCGGTCGCGCAAGGCGTGGTTGTCCTACGAGGCCCACGCCCTGCCGGTCCTGGAGAGTGCTTCCGCGCTGACCTCGGCCAAGATCGACCTGCTTCCCCATCAGGTCGTGCTCACTCATCGCATCGCCACCGCGTCCCCCCGGCGTTATCTGATCGCCGATGAAGTGGGGTTGGGCAAGACCATCGAAACCGCGCTGATCCTGCGTGAACTGGCCAGTCGCGGTGAGCTGCACCGCGCCTTGATGGTGGTGCCCGCCGGGTTGGTCAATAACTGGCACCGTGAATTGAACGAGGTGTTCAAGCTCGACTTTGAGGTGTTCGGCGCCGAGGGCGATATCACCGACCGCAAGACCAATGCCTTCGCCAAGCACGACCGACTGATCGCCAGCATCGATACCTTGAAACGCCCCGCGCGCATCAGGCGCCTAGTCGAAGCGCCGCGCTGGGATCTGGTGGTGTTCGATGAAGCGCATCACCTGACCGCTTACCGCACGGGCGGTAAAGTGCGCAAGACCGAAAACTATAAGCTGGCCGAGGCGTTGAAGGATCACTCGCGTGATTTGATGTTGCTGTCGGCCACACCCCACCAAGGCAACCACTTCCAGTTCTGGATGCTGGCGCAATTGCTGAATCCGACCTTGTTCGGCAGCCCGGAGGAGATGCTGGAGAACCGTCACCGTCTGAATACGGTGATGTTCCGGCGCACCAAGGCCGATGCCTGTCAGCCAGACGGCTCCCCGCTCTTCGCCCGGCGTTGGGTGCACACCGAGTCCTTCCTGATGAATCAGGAGGAGCGACTGTTCTACGAAAAGCTCCGCGAGTATCTGGAGGACGGATTCGACCTGGCTCGGCGACAAGGGAGCAAGGGTCAGGCGCTCGGATTTCTGATGGCGATTTTCCAGAAGATCGCGGCTTCGAGCTTTGCCGCCGTGCGGCGCACGCTGAAGCGACGGCTGCTGATGCTGACGCTGCATGAGGCCTTACTGCGCGACAAGGAACTGGACATCGAGGGGCGGGAGCGTCTGACGGATGAGGCCCGGGAGATCATCCACGAGGCGTTTCAACTTCCCCATGACGGTATCGGCCGTAGCGAAGTCGACCGGGTGCTCGCTGACCTCAAGTACCGTCTGGTCAAGAAGCTGGACGAAGAGGCGCTGGAGTTGGCCTCGGACCCCTATGGCAGCGAATATTCCGCGACGCACGCGGAAGAAGCGGCGTCAGCGGTGGTTCAAATTCACCTCCCAGAGGAGCGTCTGCGCATTGGGGATCTGCTCAGGATCTTCCCGCGGCAGCGGGAAACGAAGGCGCGAAAACTTCTCGATGGCCTGGGATACCTCTGGCGTCAGAACCCCAACGAGAAAATTGTCATCTTCGCGACCTACCTCGGTACGGTCGAATTGATCGCGCGCGAGATCGATCAAGCCTACCCTGGCCAAGGGGTGGTCGTTCTGCGTGGTGGTGATCACGGGGCCAAGGTCGCCGCCGAGCGCCGGTTTCGCCAAAAGGACGGCCCGCGCGTGCTGGTCTGTACGGCCGCAGGACGCGAGGGCATCAACTTGCAGTTTGCGCGCATCCTGTTCAACTTCGATTTGCCGTGGAACCCCATGGACGTGGAGCAGCGCATTGGGCGCATCCACCGCTACGGTCAGCATCACACGGCACAGGTCTATAACTTCGTGCTCTCGGACACCATCGAGGGCCGCATTTTTCTCCTGCTCGATGAGAAGCTGACCGAGATCGCGCGCACGGTCGGCAAGGTCGACGAGCAAGGCAACGTCGCCGAAGATCTGCGCGCGCAGATTCTTGGCCAGTTATCCGAACGGCTTAACTACGACCGCTTGTACCAGGAAGCCCTGTCCGACCCCGAGCTCAGGCGCACGCAGGTTGAGCTGGAAGCGGCCTTGGCTAATTCCCGTGAAGCGCGGCAGGTGGTGTTTGATCTGTTCCAGGATCTCGAAGGCTTCAGCCTCGATGATTACAAGCCGTTCTCCGACGTGTCGTCCAGTCTGGAACGACTGGTGCGCTTCCTGTCCGCCGCGACGACGGAACGGCAGTGGAAGCTGATCAAGATTGATGACAACACCTACGATCTCGTAGGTGTTGACGGTACTCGTCGCGCCCGCTTCACCTTGGACCGAGACACCGCCACGAGCCAGGATGATGTGGAACTCCTCGGCCTGGATCACCCTTTGGTTCAGGAAGAGCTGGAGCGCTGGCGCGGCAGGCCGCCGGAGGACCTTGGAATCGCCGTGGCGGGGGGTGTGGACGCACCTGTTCTACTCTCCCTCTGGTTGGTCGAGGCGTCCGCTGGCAACGGTGAACGCCGCATGCTGGTTCAGCCTATTGCCGTCAAGCAGGACGGCACACGCCAATCGGCGGTCGAGCGCCAGGCTGAGCGGTATCTGCGGGCGCCTGCCACCGCGCCAGGGTTCCTGCCCGAGCATCGGCTGGATCTCTTCGCTCGTATCGTGGAGCCGACGCTGCAGAGGGAACTGAAACACAAAGGGTTGGCGAACGGTGATGGCAGCTATACCGCTGAGTTAATTGGCTATGCCGAGATCGTGAGCCAGGGCGATCTGAAATAGGGTCGTTCAGAAAGCAGCTTCGCCCGCCGAGCCCCAGGTCTCCACCTCAGATGGCGCCCTCAATCGCCGCCGTCCACGGCGATGGGATGGAAGCTTTGGCTACCCGGCTGGTAATGGAGCAAGGCCCCAGCCGTCATATCGAAGTACCAGCCATGTAGATGCAGGGCCCCGGCCCCCACCCGGGATGCAATCCAGGGATAGGTCATCAGGTTCTCCAGGGACAGCAGTATGGCCGCCTGTTCGCAGGCCCGGGCCTGGAGGCCGGCCGGCTTGGTGGGCAATTCCACCAGGACCCGTTCCCGCGCCCGCCGGGCGATGTCAATCCACTTGCCAATGAATTCACCCTGGGGGCCATCGTCCATGAGGGCGCGAATACCACCGCACTGGGCATGCCCGAGGACGATAAGGTGCTCGACGGCCAGGGTGAGCACGGCAAACTCCAGGGCGGCCGGCACGCTCGAAAAACCGCCATCCGGCGCGTAGGGTGGCACCAGGTTGGCGACATTGCGCACCACGAAGGCATCCCCCGGCTCCGCGCCCATCAGCAGGGCGGGATCGACGCGGGAGTCGGCGCAGGCGATGATGGCCACCTTCGGGCACTGTCCCTGACGCAACTGCTGGAAGAGTTCACGGTCCTCGCTGAAATACTTTTTCTGGAATCGCCTGAAGCCGGCGATGAATCTGGCGATGTCTTGCATATGACACTACTCTCGGAAGTTGATCAGGGCATGCTCGTGAAAGATGCCGGCAATGAGGTTCATCATCAGGCCTGGGGCGAGGCCCCGCAAAAAAGTCAGTAGGGGGACGTGGTTTGCTGATAGTAAGCCCGGAGGCTAAGCTCAGTAAGACCTGTCCTTGGCTGGGGAGTGCCCATGTCCCGAATATTGTCGAGTCTGCTGCTGGTTGCCGTCATCGCCGCCGGGTGCGCCACCCCTGATCAACCGCCCGGGCCTGGCGCTGAGCGGCGTTTTCACCCGGTTGGCGCCGAGGTCAATGGCCTGGAGGTGACGCTGACCAGGCTGTCTCCCACCCTCTCCCACCAACCGGAGGCCGGCTGGTGGGAGTATGAGCTGAGTCTGGCCAACCGCAGCCCCACCCCAGTGGCGGTGCGCGACGTCAAGCTGCTGACGGCGAGCGGCCGCTACCTGCAACCCGCCCGATCTTATGGTGAAACCCAGGCGGCCCCCAACGTGGGTGCCAGCGTGGCCGGGGATGTCGCCACCGGGGCGGCCGGAATCGCCGCGGGTCAGGTGGTGCCCTATGGCGGTCTGGTGGTGACGGCGATTTCCAGCCTGGTTCGGGAGTCGGGTGCCGAAAGCAGTGTCGGGTCCGAGCAGCGTTTCCGGCTCCGTCACGTCCCCGGGGTCGAACTGGCGCCGGGCGGCAGGATGGTGGGCAGCGTCTTCTTCCCCGCCGCGGGTGACGCGCGCTCCCTGGAGATCGAGGTTTCCCGGCAAGACAAGCTCCGAAGCGCGAGCCTGCCGTTGCCTGCCATGGGCGGGTGATGGCGATCTTCGCCGTGTTTTCTGGTCAATCCCCAATCACCGGGTGCGAAAACCGCGTCGGTTCCGCATCCGGTGGATCGTGAAATCCGCGTTTACGCTGGCGACGTTCCGGAATCCCCAATAACGATCGCCATGGAGCCAGGGCGGCCCTTCCTGACCAGGGTGCTGCTAGCCGCTTGAGGCAATTTCCAGGGCCTCGCTGGCCTCCAACCAGGCCGTTTCGACCTCTGCCTCTTCCGCGTCCAGTTGCTGCTTGTCGGCGAGGAGTTTGAGCAGTCGCGGCTTGCCCTCGGCCTCGTAGAGGGCGGGCGCGGCGAGTTCCGCCTCTAGGGCGGCACGGCGGGCGGCGAGCCGGTCGAGTTGAGCCTCCAGCTTCTGCAGGCGCTGGCGCAGGGGTTGCGTACGCTTGCGCTCCTCGGCCTCCATGCGGCGCTGGTCCTTGCGGGCGGCGGCGGAGTTGTCCGGGACCGCGGCCGGCGTCTGTAGGTCCGCGCTGCGCGGGCTGGTCCCCCCGCCCGAGGTCCCGCCAACTGCATCGCCAGCCGTTCCACCAGCCGCCGCGCCCGGTGTTCCGCCCATCATAACGCCAGCCTTATCGCGGGCGTCGCCGGGCGCCACCTCCGCGGCCGCCTGCTCCAGCCGGCTCTGGCGACGCAGCAGCCAGGCGGGGTAGTCGTCCAGGTCGCCATCGAAGGGGGCCACCCGGCCGCCGTCCACCAGCAACAACTGGTCCACCGTCACCCGCAGCAGGTGGCGGTCGTGGGAGACCACGACGAGGGCGCCTTCGTAATCCTGCAGGGCCTCGCTCAGGGCCTCGCGCATCTCCAGGTCCAGGTGGTTGGTGGGCTCGTCCAGCAGCAGCAGGTTGGGCCGGCCCCAGATGACCAGGGCCATGGCCAGGCGTGCCTTCTCGCCGCCGGAGAAGGGGGCCACCGGCTCCAGGGCCTTGTCGCCGGCGAAGTCGAAGCCGCCCAGGTAGTCGCGCAGCATCTGTTCCGTGGCCTCCGGGGCCAGGCGCTGCAGGTGCTTGAGGGGGCTTTCGTCCGGGCGGAGCTGGTCCATCTGGTGCTGGGCGAAGTAGCCGATGCGCAGCCCCTGGGCCTGGCGCTGCTCCCCCGCCAGCAGGGGCAGGCGGCCCGCGATCAGGGTCGATTTGCCGGCGCCGTTGGGGCCGAGCAGGCCGACGCGGTCGCCCGGCACCAGGTCCAGTTTGATCCGGTCCAGGACCAGGCGCTCGCCGTAGCCGGCGCGACCCCCCTCCAGGGTCAGCAGGGGCCGGGGCAGACTGGGTGGGGAGCGGAAGGCGAAGTGGAAGGGGCTGTCGACGTGGGCCGGGGCGATGCGCTCCATACGCTCCAGGGCCTTGAGGCGGCTCTGGGCCTGGCGCGCCTTGGTGGCCTTGGCGCGGAAACGTTCGACGAAGCCCTGGATGCGGGCGATCTCCTGCTGCTGACGGACGAAGGCCGCCTGGCGCTGGCTGAGGCGCTCGGCGCGCAGGGCCTCGAAGGCGGTGTAATTGCCGGTGTAGTAATTGAGCCGGCCCTGCTCGATGTGGGCGACCTGGCGGACGATGGCGTCGAGGAAGTCGCGGTCGTGGGAGATCAGGATCAGCGTGCCGGGATAGGCCCGCAGCCAGGACTCTAGCCAGATGACGGCGTCCAGGTCCAGATGGTTGGTGGGCTCGTCGAGCAGTAGCAGATCGGAGCGGCACATGAGGGTACGGGCCAGGCCCAGGCGCATGCGCCAGCCGCCGGACCAGGAATCCACCGGGCGGCGCTCCTCCCCAGGGCTGAAGCCCAGGCCGTGGAGCAGGCGGGCGGCGCGGCTCTCGGCGGTATAGCCGCCGATGGCCTCCAGGCGGGCGTGGAACTCCCCCTGGCGCAGGCCGTCTCCCGCCGCCTCGGCCGCCGCCAGCTCATGCTCGACCTGGCGCAGTTCGCGGTCACCGTCCATGACCAGCTCGATGGCCGGCTGGTCGCCGCTGGGGGTCTGCTGGGCGACATGGGCGATCTCCCAGCCCGCCGGCACCAGCACCTCGCCGGCGTCCGGGTGCAGTTCCCCCTTGATGAGGGCGAAGAGGCTCGACTTGCCGCAGCCGTTGGCCCCCACCAGGCCGACCTTCTGG
>JAGVUH010000056.1 GCA_019136395.1 Gammaproteobacteria bacterium | reverse complement strand
CAACGGCGCGGCCTGTCGGGAAACGCGTGTAATGGGGCTCTTGCCCATTTGGGCATACTTCAATAGAAAATTCAATTAGAGGATTACCACTATGGCACTTCGCGGAGATCCTAAAATGGGGGCAATTGAAGCCTTTTTTTATGCATTGGAGAGCGGCGACCTGAAGATGCTAAAAGATACAATCAGCTATGGGGTTGATGTTAATGCTAAAAAAGCTGGCAACACAGCCTTGATGCTAGCCGTGTCGGGTGGCCATTTGGACGTGGTTCATGCGCTAATCGAAGCGGGGACCGATGTAAATGCCAAGAATATCGATGGCCATACGGCGTTGATTAGGGCTTCAGTGCTCGGCCATTCGGAGGTAGTGAAGGTCCTGGTTGAGGCGGGGGCCGATTTGAATGCCACGGATAATTATGGCAACACGGCATTATCTAAGGCTTCTACGTTGGGCCATTCGAAGGTAGTGGAGATCCTGACCGCGGCGGAGGCCGTTTAATGCCAAGCGATCTAAATTGCTGACGAATATGGGCCTCAGACCGACGAGTCATGGTCTGACAGTCGATGTTGTGCGGCCCCGGTGTTTTGGAAATGATCAGTGTTTCACTAACACTTCGTTGTGCTTCACAGTGATGTCATGCAAATCCTCCATTTCAGAAAATGAGCTGAGGTGGTCGTTAAAATAACCCTTGAGTAATGTCTGAATTTCATTAAAGCGATTTTCTTGGAAGGGTGTCTTTTGATCTTTTTTTGTTGATTATTTAGAACGGCAACCATGGTCCCAAAGCCGGCACCGAGTACCTTGGTGGAGATGGGCCGCATCCTGAAAGGCGCCGACTTCTCTGCTTGGCGTGACGTGCCCCTAACTAAGATCAACAAGCGCGATGTGCTCAACGTGCTCGACGGCATCAAAGGCCGTGGCGCCGAACGACAGGCCAACAAGACGCTCGTTTACTTGAATCTCTTTTTCAAATGGAGTCGGCAGCGCGATTACGTCAGCGAGAACCCTGTGATTTCCATTGATAAGCCGGGCATCGAGAACGACCGCGACCGCGTGCTATACATGGAAGAGCTGCGCCTGATCTGGAAGTCCACCGAAGGCGACGACACGCAGTTCAACAGTATCGTTCGGCTGCTTATGCTCACCGGGCAAAGGCTCAATGAGGTCGCTCAAATGCGCTGGAGCGAGATCAATACCGACAGGCGCCTTTGGACCCTGCCGGCCGAGCGAGCCAAGAACGGACGCGAGCATTTGGTACCGTTAACCGATCCCATGATCGCCATCCTAGAGGCTCGCAAGGCGATTCAAACGGCGCTCGTCACCATAAACAAGCCGATGCCTCGATTGGTGTTCACCACCACCGGCACAACTCCGTTTAGCGGGTTCTCACGCGGCAAGGAGCTTCTGGACAAGCGCATCAACATACTGCTCGCCGAGGCTGACCAGGACGCTGATCCGGCGCCGGCGATGGAACCGTGGCGGCTGCATGACATTCGTCGCTCGTTCGTTACTCACTGCGCCGAGAAGCTCCGCATCGCGCCGCACATTCTGGAGGCCACCATCAACCACATCAGCGGCACCAAAAGCGGCGTGGCAGGCATCTACAACCGCGCATTGTATCTGGACGAGCGCCGAGATGCCCTCGAAGCATGGTCCCGGCATCTGCTCGATATCGTGGGCGATGCCAAACCGTAGAACGAAGTGGAACTTCGATCTACCACAACCAGATAAGCAGCGCGCACAGGCTGACGCCGAGGTTACTCCGCCCTTCGGCTCGAGCGTCGTCAAAAACTTCCGCCCACCAGTTAGATCCCTGGATGAGTTGGCAAAGACCCCGCGCCCAAGAGCATACAGCCAGCATGCCCCGCGCCCCTGGGGATTTTCAGAACATGGATCACCGGTCGTTCGATTTAAGGTGCCGACTGTTGCGGCCATCATGCCGCCAGGATGCTCCCCGAACGAGCCCGTCATCAGCGGATAAAGGATACTGGATTCCAGCCCTTGGGCAGGGCTGAGCGTTGACTCGATTACTCCCCTCACGCAACAAAATAGCCGTTATCCGGCGAAAGCTCAGGCTAATGCCTCGCATGCGGGCCAATAAAGTAACTGCAGCCCGTTACCATATACGGACTATTGTAACGTGGAAATCAACATGCAAACCGAGCAGCGAGCGGCAGTGACCGCAACCCGAAACGACCTTGCGCGCGACGCGTTGATTACAGCCGCCGAGGCCCGCCATCTGGCCGGGGGCGTCTCCGACATGACGCTGTGGCGCTGGATACCCAAGGGGATCGTCCCGCAGCCTATCATCATTGAGCGGAGGCGCTATTGGCGCCGCAGCGAGTACATCGACGCCCTCCACTCCGCCGGCGAGCGGAAGATTAATGTCGCCTGAGCCCCTGCAACAAGAGCACCTCGACCGGAGAGCAGCCGGGCGAGGCGCTGGCTCACGACAGATGTCGACCGACCGTCTGCGTTGTGCCGCGCATGAGCGCCGAGCACGGGTGGGGGAAGGCGGGGTGGAGGTGGACAGGCTGGGCCGTGCCGGCAAAGGCCGCTACGCTGAACGCTAGGCTACCGTCCGCATCCGATTCTGGCACCTTACTTTGAGACCATAAAAAGACTATATTAAGTCCTTATTAAGCTTGGAGCACGACCATGCGCTACTCATCACAAGTCAAGCCCATCAGCTATCTCAAAGCCAACGCTGCCGAGGTTCTGATGAACCTCGCGGAGCGGCGTGAACCGATGGTCATCACCCAAAACGGCGAAGCCAAGGCGGTCCTGCAGGACGTTGCCTCCTTCGAAGAGACGCAAGAAACGCTAGCGCTGCTGAAAATACTTGCGCTCGGCAACCAGGATGTGGCCGCAGGCAAGGTCAAGCCAGTGGCCGACGTCGTTGTCCGCCTCCGCGCCAAGCGAGCCACCGTCTGATGGCAGGCACATCTGCCAAGTTCGCAGTCATGCTCACCGAGGGTGCGGAGCAGGACTTGGAAGCCATCCACGACTACATCTCCGAATTCGACTGCGTCGCCAATGCCAACTATGAGTCCACTCCGAAAAGTCGTCCAAACGATGGGGCTCCAGCCGGGCGCTTGGTAGAATAGCGGCTTGCCGACGCGCATCCAACTGAGCACTTGCGCCTATGTTCCGAGCCA
>JAGVUH010000411.1 GCA_019136395.1 Gammaproteobacteria bacterium | reverse complement strand
ATCGGCGGCCAGATCAATAGCCGTGGAGCGTGAATGAGACACCACTTCCAGATCCTGGGGGGCACCTGCCGCTTTTGCCGCCGTGTACCGCAGCGGTCCGCATCGCATGAAAATGATCGGATGCAAGCCATCGCGGCGGATCGGGGTGGCCGTCAGCCCCAGCACAAACCTGGCCTTGGTCCGCTTCAGGATCGCGTCGAACGACAAAGCTCCAATGTGATGGCACTCATCGATGATGATATGGCCATAGTTCTCTACCAGCGGATCGACTTCACCCTGTCGCGACAGCGATTGCATCACCGCAATATCGATCCGGCCGGTGGGCCTGGCCTTACCGCCGCCAATGGTGCCAAACACCTCCTGCCCTGCATTCAAAAAAGCCTGTAAGCGCTCCTGCCATTGGTACAGCAAGGCCGTGCGGTGGACCAGCACCAGGGTGTTGACGCCCCGCCGGGCGATCATGGCGGCGGCAACGACCGTCTTACCAAAAGCCGTTGTAGCGCATAAAACGCCCATGTCCCGCTCTAGCATCGCCGTAAGGGCATGCTCCTGGTCCGGCCTTAGGGTGCCTACGAACCCGACATCCAGCGCCTCACCCCCATAGCGTTCGTCCCGGAGATCACAACGGATGTCGTTGTCCCGTAGCAATTCCTGCACGGCTTCAAGGCAGCCCCGCGGCAAGGCAATGTGACGCGGATAATTTTCCGCGTTGCCGATGACCCGCGGCTTATCCCAGACTGACAGCCGCATGGCCTGGGCCCGATAGAATTCGGGATTCTGGAAGGCCGCCAAACGGATCAGGCGATTGGCCAGCGCCTGTGGTAGTTGCGCCTTCTCGAAATAGATCTGATCGGCCAGCGTTACCGTCAACGACTCTGGTAGCTTGCCCGCCAGCCGTTTCGCTGCGGGCGATTCTCGCTTCCAGGGGGTTGCCAGGTCCTCATCATCCACGAAACTGACATCCAGAGGGTGAACGCCGCCCGAGGCACGCAGGATGGTCGGTTCGACGTCCAGGGGCGACATAGGCTGGATGGCTGCCAGAAAGGCCCATTGGTCGGGGTAAGGGCGCAACTTGGCGTCCACGAAGACGCTCCAGCCCTGTTCCCGCGGCCGTTTTTGTAGCGGCAACGCGATCAGATTGCCGAAGCCACCCTTGGGCATGCTGTCCTGGTTGGGAAAGAGACGGTCATAGGACGTCAGCTTCAGTTGCCGGGTTCGCGCGCAGGTCAGGCTGATGATCGCGGTGCCCAGTCGGCGCGCATCCCGGGCCGCTACCTTTTCCAAAAAGAAGATCCAGACATGCGCGCCTTGTCCGGAGCGGGAGATCTCCAGGGCAGCCGGTACCCCCAATTCGTCACAGGATTGCATGAAGGACAGGGCATCCTCGCGCCATTCCTCATCATCAAAGTCCACGGCAAGAAAATGGCAACCGTCATCCTCCAGCAGGGGGTAGATCCCAACGGTATGATCACCCGCCAGATGGCGGAAGATCACCACGTCTGATACCGGAAGCAGCAGGCGATTACCGCAATCCGCGCATTTGACCCGCGGCTTTGCGCAGACACCTGCCCGCCACTCGTTGGCGCAGGCTGGGGAGTAACCTGACTTGCACGTCGTCCTGCTCTCCCAGCGGACCGGATAGACATCCGTACGACCACAAAAGAGGCGGCGGAATAGGGCAACCTTTTCGGCCGTGGAGAAGCCCGAGGTCGCGGGGCACTGGTATGGCTGTAGTGGCTCCTGGCGTACCTGCCATTCGATGCCATGCGATTCCAACAAGGCGATTAGCCGCGCATTTTCGGCACGCAGCGCCTCAAGCCTGGATTCGACTGTGTCCAGCGGAGTTGGTTGGGCCATTGGTTCTGTAACGGGCATACCGCCTATCCGCCTGGGGATATTGCGTCGTCATGCACCTACTGTCAGTCACGGTTGGCTTCGTTTCGTAGTAGACCCCTTTTTTGCTCGGCCGCCTCACCAAACCTTGTCTAAAAGCTCAGCCATCTGGGACTGAGAAAGCCAAAGCGTATCCCGATCGAAACGCACATCGATGCGGGTTTGCCCATCCTCGGTCTGGTAAATCTGGATGCTGTGCTGTGCGGCCATGTCATGCATACCGGACAGTATCGGCGGGGATCAGCACCGCGGCATCCGCGGCGGGGCGGTGCGCCACATCAGATCGATCTCTTCGTCGGACAGACGGTAGGCACGATTGACCAGGTCCGAAATCTCTCGCTCCAGGGCACGGACCCGGATGGCGCGCTCTCGGGCTGTCTCGGCATAGTGTTGGTGGGTCTCGGTGAGTTCGGTGATGACCGTGGGGGACAGGCGCGGGGCGCCCTTGGGCCGGCGCTTGCGCACCTCGGCCACGAAGTCGTCGCCGCTCAGGTCTGCGAAGGTCTCCAGCCGCTGGCCGGGTTGATCGACGCCCAGTTCCAGACGCAGCCAGGTCAGGAGTTCCCGGGACTGGCCCTGGGCTTGCTGGGTAAGGGCAAGGAGTTCAGCGACCCGATCCTCGGCCTGGGCCCGAATCTCCACCGTCGGCTCGGCGATGGGCAGAGCCTCCATGCGGAAACCGGCCGGGTTCAGGGCCTCGTCCTTCATGTGGGGCAGATAGCGCCAGTTGTGCCACCACAGCAGGGGGGAATTGAGGACGGCGAGCAGGTAGAGGTCTGCGGTGGGCAGAAAAAAGGTTTTGTCGTTGCCGTAGCGGCCCACCGGATCGAATGCGTATTGAGGGTGGAACTGAATGACCTGGTAGATGAGCTTCGGCCGCTCGAACATTGTCCAGTACTCGATGCTGTCCTGGATTTCGTACCAAGCATATCTGCCAGGTTTTCGACCAGGCCACTCTCCATGTGAGTTCTTATCCCAGTCCGCAGGCTTTGGCTCCAGACGATTTTGGTATTGTTTCAAGTGAGCCAAGACAGACGGGTAAGAGCCGATATCAATTCCACGTCGAGCAAAAATCATCCATTTTCCGTCCCATTTAGGCACCCAGCGCCCAATGTCCTGTCCGCGGAGGTAGGGCTTGATGATAGCCGAGCAGCCCGGATCGTCTCGGATCAGGGCCGTCCGGGTGGCGTCGTCGATCAGAAAGGCCTCGTTGAACCCGGTTAAGACGCCACGATAGGGTTTGGAGCCGAGGAACTCCGCCAGTGGCACCCCGCG
>JAGVUH010000525.1 GCA_019136395.1 Gammaproteobacteria bacterium | reverse complement strand
GGGGCATCGCTGCTCACTAACTTTGGTTACCGTAACGCGATTCTAAACCTTTGCCCGGTAATTGTGTAACGACTTTCATAACCGGCGCGGCAAGTCTTCCCGGTGCGTGATGGCAGGGCCAGGGGCGGAATGTGACCCTCTAGGCGGGCCGTAGTGGCGCTGACGGGGCCTTGGCCATGTTTCCCACTGGCCAGGATGGGCGGCGCGTCCTAGGGGCTTCTAGGGGCTTGTGGGCGGTGGTGGGGTGGACTGGACTGCCAGGGGCGCAAAAAGGGCGGCTTCCGGAAAATTTTCCGGATGCTTCAGGAGGGTGCCCCCCGCGGGCGCGGGCGAGACCCTGCTTCCATGCCCCACGTGGGGCGCACAGCGGGGTGCCCCCCGCGGGCGCGGGCGAGAGCTTTAGTCGTGCCTCAATCTGAGGCGGGACTAAACGGTGCCCCCCCGCGGGCGCGGGCGAGAGCTTGTCCGGCGGCTAAGGCTGAAGAAACTACCGGATGCCCCCCGCGCGCGCGGGCGCGAACATATGGACAATTGTCCAGAAGTTGATCCAGGCGGATGCCCCCCGTGCCCGCGGGCGCGACGGTGCATAGCTCCTCGATGTGCGCCGGGGTGAGGGATGCCCCCCGTGCCCGCGGGCGCGACGGATGAACTTCGGAAAAATATTTCCGAAGTTGGGGGTGCCCCCCGTGCCCGCGGGCGCGACTGTCACCACCAGGGCGTCCCTGCCCGGCTGGCGGTCAGAATGGCTCCTCATACTGGCGAGCGGCGTCCCGGTAGCAGGCGCAAGGGCCGTCCCAGTGCAGATGGACGATGCCAGTCGGGCCGTTGCGCTGTTTGTCCAGGCGCAATTCCCCGAGCATCTTTTCCTCGTCCTTTTCGCCCCGCCAGAGGAGGGCGACAAGATCGGCGTCCGATTCGAGCCCGCCACTGTCCCGCAGGTCGCTCATGGATGGGCGCTCCCGCTGTACTGCCTGTCGGCTGAGTTGGCTCAGGGCCATGATGGGAACGTCCAGTTCACCCGCCAGGACCTTGAGCCCCCTGCTGATACTGGCGAGTTCCAGGTGTCTGCTATCGACCTTGGTCCCTGGTTCGCTCATGAGCTGCACGTAATCCAGCACAATGAGCCCCAATCCCCCCTGCTCACGCTTGAGCCGTCTGGCCCTGGCTGAGAGCTGCGACAAGGTGATGGCAGGCGAGTAGTCGAGAAACAGGGGTGCCTTCGCCAGTGCCAGGGCCGCCCCCTCATAGCGGCGATATTCTTCCGGGGTCAGGCGTCCCGTGCGGGCGCGTAGCAGGGCGACGTGGCTGGCGGCGCTGGCCAGGCGTGACACGATCTGCTCGGCGGGCATTTCCAGGCTGACAAACAAGGCGGGGGTCCCGTGTCGCTGAGCGGCATGGGCGGCGATGCTGGCGGCGATGGATGACTTGCCGATGGCGGGCCGTGCCCCAAGCAAGGCGAGCTGCCCCCCCTCCAATCCGCCCCCGAGTAGGGCGTCAAGGTCCGCATACCCGGTCGGGGTCACCCGGCGCGGGTCACCTCGCAACAAGGCGCGAAGGGCAACCAGGGCGGTGTCTACCGCGTGAGCGGCGCTGAGCGGGCCGCTGGCGTCCTGTCCTGCAAGGAGGGTGTCCAGGCGGCGAGCCGTGGTGGCGGCGGCTTCCTGGGGGCTGTCATGGGCCGCTGCCGCCCCCGCGTTCAGGGTGGTGATGATGCGGCGGGCGGTGGCCGTGTCCCGAATGATGGCGGCATAGGCGGCGGCGTTGGTGGCCGTTCCTGGGGCGTCAAAGATCGCCTTGAGGGCGGGCGGGCCGCCCATTGCGTCAAGGTCTGCGGGGGGGATGGCCTGAGCGGCGGTCACAAAATCGACCGGGGTCCGGGCGTCCCTGAGCCGCAGCATGGCGGTCCAGAGGGCGCGGGGTAGGGCCAGGCTAAAATCCTGAGCGGCCACCTCCAAGGCGTCTAGCAGATTAGGCTGACACAGGACGGCGGCAATCAGGGCGAGTTCCGCGTCCGGGGCGCTGGGTAGGGGTCTGGTTTCCATGCTTCAACCCCCCTAAAGCCCGATCTCTGCCAGCACGGCGCGGGCGTCCCGTAGAACCGGGCCGCGGGCCTTTTCCAGGGGCCGCCCCTGGGTACCTCGCTGCTTCATGTCCCTGAGCCTGACAAGCGCCCCCTCTGCCCGTCCATTGCGACGAAAGGCGAGCTGCCAGTCCGTCCGTTTCTGCGTCCGTCCCTGCCAGTACTGGCGAAACTCGGTGATGACGGGCTGGGCCTCGCTGTCCGTCACCCCGAAGTCGGCTATCCATTTCCGCGTCGCTGCGTCGGGCTGCCAGTCTGCCGGTATGCGGTGGGGCGTCTTCCGGGGCTGCTCTTCGTCGGCAACGACGGGCGGCGTGCGACCGTCCCGAAGGGCGGGCGCGTACTCTTCCTTTCTATTTGCTCTTTCTATTTGCTCTTTCTGGGTGACATGTATGTCAGGGGTACCCCTGACATGTATGTCAGGGGGGGGTGACATGTATGTCAGGGGTCGGGCGTCTTCCTGGGTGGTGTCGGTGGCCTCAAGGGGTGACGGTAGGGTCACCCCCTGGGTGGTAGCCAGGCGGTAGACGTTGAGCTTGCCGACGTGCTTTTCCCGGCTGATGTGTCCGGTAGCTTCCAGGGTGGCCAGGACCCGATACACCTGCCTCTCGGTGATGCCGTTGTCCTGGGCGATGCGTGGGATAGACGGGTAGCAGGTCCCGGTTCCTGAGTTGATGCGCAAGGCCAGGCTGATGGCGAGCAACTTTTCCCCCCGATCAAGGCGGCTGTCCGCCAGAACCAGGCGCTGCCAGTCGAGAATATCCGCGGGGCTCATTGGCGCTTCCCCTGGGTAACCCACTTGCAGCGAGCCAATGAGGCGCGGGCTACCGCTTGGTGGTGGCGCTCTTCGGCTTCGGCTACCAGGCGATCCGCGTCAAGGCGCTGGCGACGGGCGCGATCCAGGGCGCGGCGGGCCTTGATGGCTTCGTCCTCGGCTTCGAGGGTGGCGACGAAAAGGGGATGGGGCTGGCCGTCGGTAACGACGGGGCGGGGGGGGTGTGCGTTCATGGGGCTTGGCCTCGTGTAGATCTGCCGATAGCTGCTCAGGGGGCGACACCTGACGGCTTGGAATCAGCAATTGCTCTGGTAAAGCAATTGGTGACGGCGTAATGATAACGGGAAATCTGCCAGGGCGATAATGTCGCGCTGGCGTTTTTATTTCCCTAATGAGGAAAGGCGGTTACAGGATTAACAGCATTACCCCTGCCGGGGAAACCTGGCAGGGGTTTTTGCTTTGTGGGGCCGCTTCCGGTGTAGGGGTCAAATACCTGCCTGAGCCACCTTGGGGCCGCTGGGTGTCTGGCAGTTTTCGGATAAATCCGAAAATCAGGTTTCGGCGCGGTCCTTATCCGCCCATGCGCGCCACGTGCGCAGCACCTTTGACCAGTTCCGGTTATCCGGTGCCCGTCCGACCAGGGCGATGATGCGGCGGCGGATTTCTGCGGGCTGCGCTCCGGCGTCCGTCAGTTCCAGTGCCAGGCGCTTGACCTCGGGGGGATAGTCCGGGCGTGAGTGCGGGCTGACGGCTGGCGTGGGCGCAGTCGAGACGGGCCTCGGGGGCGGCGCGGTCTGCACTCGCTTCCCTTCCCTGAGATCGGCGGCAAGCTGGCGGAAAAGGGCTCTGTCTACCTCCGGTACCCACTCCGTCACCTGCACAAAACCCTTGCCTTTCATGCGCTGGCGGTAGGCTGACTGCTTCTGTCGGTTGTCCATGCGCTGCTCGTTGCCGGTTACAAGTTACGTCACTTGTAACCGGGGTGCTGGTTACTTGTAACTGACCTTCAGGTTACAAGTAACCAATTTGTGGAAAAAGTACACCACACTCTATGACAAGGTGAAGGCGTACCGAGTCTTGACCGTTACGGATATCCGTAACGAATTTTCCACTTTTTCCAGGGCCGTCAGGCGGGCTTCTAGGGCCGCCAGTCGCTGAGCCAGGGCTGAGCCAGGGGGCGGGGCCGCTGAGCTGTCCTGAGCCGCTTCCAGGGCTTCCAGGGCGCGGGCGACGACGCTTGCCGACGATTCCCCGGGCCTGGCAAGGGCCTTGATCCGGGCGAGGGTGTCAGGGGCCAGGCGGAAGGATGTTGGCTTGAGCATGGGCCTAGGGCCGGGGGGCGCGGGATAGGACCTCCTCCCGCCACTCTGGCAACAGGCGAGCCAGGGTTTCAGGGTCCGGGGCCTTGCCGTAGCACTCGAGCAGGGCGGCGCGAATCGCCTCGATGGACTGCCCGGCGGTGTCCATGTGGCTGGCGAGTGTCCGCACCTCAGAGGGGTAACCGTCTCCGAAAAGGGCGTGCATCCTGGCCAGGCTGGCGGGCGAGAGGGGGGCGGGTTCCTGGGTCATGGTTTGCGCTCCAAGGCGGTCATGATGATGGTCTGCCAGTCGATACCTCCCCGCGGGCCTGGGTAGCGGTCCCGCAGGGCTTCACGCTCCTCCTGGCTGGTCCAGAGGGTCACGCGCACCTGACCCTGAGCATGGCGGCGTTGCTTGAGGGCTTGCTGGCGTTGCGCGGTGCCTGAGAGTGCTTCACTCAAAATGGCCTCCCATTCGTCGGTAGTGGATTGCCCGAGTAACTCGGGGTACTGATGGGCCAGGGCCTTGAGCCGCTCCCTGGCCTGAAGGATGGCGGATAGGTTGACGATCTTGGTCATGCGGCTTGCAGCATCCTCTGGATCTGTGCGGCGGCGAAGGTTGACCCGTTGCGGGAGCTGAGCCCCATGCGGGCCAGTTCGGCGGCAACCTTCCGCAGGCTGAGCCCGGCGTCCTTCAGGGCGCGGGCCTGGGTGATGACTTCCTGCTCCGGGCCGTGGGCCTCAAGGGTCACTCCGTCCGTCGCCAGTCGATACCCATACGGGACACTGCCAGTCCGCTCCCCGCGGGCCTTTTTGGCCTGAAGTGCGGCCTTGGTTCGGGCTCCGATGATGAGCCGCTCATACTCTGCGAAGGCGTCAATCATGCGGCGCATGAGCACGGCGCTGGGCTCGTCGGAATCCGTCCCCTCCCCTGCAGCCGAAGCGATCCTTGCCCCCTTGCGCTTGACGGCGCTCTCGATCATGGCGACAACCAGGGGGTCTCGGCCAAGGCGGTCACGCTTCGCAACCAGTAGGGTGTCCCCCTTGGCCAGGTTGCCAATCGCTGCCAGCAGGGCCGGGCGCTTGTCCAGTCCAGTGCTCCCGCTCACCCCCTCGTCCCGGTAGACACCTGCCAGGTCATGCGCGGCGCGGCGGCAAGCATCCTCCTGAGCTGCCAGTCCCGCTCCTGATTCGGCTTGGCTGAGTGTCGATACGCGCAGGTAAGCGATGGTTGCCATGATTCTCCCCTCGTTTGTGTTATCGGATAACTTCAGTATAGCAGTGTTATCGGATAACACAAGCCCGATGTAACATGATGTTGGTATCGTTACACTCCAAACACCAAAAAGCCCGACCAGGGCCGGGCTTGTTGAGGTGATGGTGGGTGAGATCAGGCGGCGGCGGGTGGCTTGCCCAGGGCTTCCCGGGCCTGGTCGATCCATGCCGCACGCCACGCGGCGGGGGTCTCTGCCTGTATCAGCAGGGCCTGCTCGAGGGTCTGGGTCAGCAGGGCCTGGGTCTCGCACGGGGCCGCGTGCCCCCAGGGGCGGCCGTTCAGGGCGGTATATTCGGCAAATACCCGCAGCAGCTTCACGTGGGCGTCCCATGCCCCGGCGGCTTCAGACAAGGATGTCGGGCCGGTGGCGACCTTGTCCGGGGCGGTGGCGATCTCTACCCGCAGGGGGCCAAGCTCATCCTCGACTGCCGCCCCGATCTGTTGCAGGACGTCCATGTGGTGGGCAAGCCTGGCCTTCTGATCCAGGCCAGGGGGGCAGCCGTCAAAGGACAGTCCCACAATGACGTCGTGGATTGTCGCAATATCACGGCGGCGAAATTCGCTCATGATCAGGTTGTATGCCGTTTCGGCGGCGCTGAAGTAGGGGGCGGCGGCATAGCCGTTCTCTTCCGGCGCGACGGGGTTGTTGAGGCAATCGCGGCCGTAGTTGACCAGAGAGCATCGGTAGGTCTCTGAATCGCTCATGGTGGGCTCCTCGGTGTCTGGCCTTCCCTGGCCTGGGTGATGGGTGTCGAGATCAGGCGGTGGCCTGCTCCTCCTGCACAAACATCGGCGCTTCCCAGATATGGGCGTCGTCCATCGCGATGATGGCCTCCTCCACCGATCGGGTGAGCGATAGCAGGGCGGCGGACAGGCCATGCAGGCGCTCGCGCTCTTTGCGGTCCATGGGTGCCAGTCCAATCTCCAATGCGATCCTTGCTGCTCAAGTCCATGAGAAACTGTTAATCCAGATTGACGGTTTTGACATGGGCGGCCTCCAGCTCGCTACGCAGCCGGGCCAGGGCCTGGCCATAGCCGTCTCGCGGCTCGTTTGACAAGCGGCTCAGGGCGTCGCTCACCCGGGCAAGGGCCGGGGCATCCTCGCCCATGGCCAGGAGCAGGCGCTCCATGCCGTGGAGCTGCCAGGCGGCGGCGGTGAGCTCATGGGGCAGGGGATCCCGGATGGTCAGCAGGTGATCCATAACGCGAAGGGCCACGCCGCGGGCGGCCTGGGTGATGGTGGGCTTAGACATGGCGTGAGACCTCCAGCAGCTTGACGGTGGTCCGGGCGCGACGGGCCAGGGCCTGTAGCGGCGCGGTCTTGACACTGCGGGCGAGGAACCGGGCAATGGTGCCGACCTCCCGGGCCTCGGGGGCGAAGTGCCAGCGAAGGGCGAAGTCCAGCCGCCGGTTCAATTGCCGGATGGAATCGGTAAGGTCGAGAGTCGGGGAAGGGTTGACGATGGTCGTCATGATCGGTCTCCAATCGGGATGATGGGACCGACCGCTTGGGGCGGGGTGAGCAGGATGCGCATGGGCGCCCGATGATCGGGTATGATGATTCCTGCCGGTGCCGGGCCGTGATCGCGGTCGGGCTTCGCCATCGGGATGTTGCAAGCATCCCGGTGGACGGCTCTATCTTCCCCCCTCCCGCTCGCCCGCGTCAATCCCTCTCGCGCTGATCTTCCCTGGCCAAGGAAAAGGTCGGGCATGGGGGGTGGGAAGGGCTTTTTGGGGGGGCAAATCCGCAGTCGGAAGGCAGCAAAAACTGCGGATTTGCCTTCAACAAAAGGATGGCGAATGGTGGCGCCGATGATGGGCGGCGATTC
Organism: Gammaproteobacteria bacterium; assembly: GCA_019136395.1. Next base: position 270 of record JAGVUH010000525.1, on the reverse strand, counting down.
TTCTGGCCCTATCCCCGATGGCCAGGCGCCCTAGGGCCTTTCTAGCGGGGTGTCACAAAAAAGCCCCGGCGGGGGCCTTCTAAAGCGTCCAAATCCCCGGCCTTCTAAGAGCGTAAAAACCCCGGGCGCGATAGCTGGTCTTGATATTTCAGTCGTCCCTCAGATTGAGGGCCGACTAAAGTCGGCTCTTCTTTAGCTTTTGCAGCCGCTCGCCCAACTAGTCCTGCGCTCGCCGCCTCCGCCCTTTTCCGATTGGCATCATCGCGGATG
>JAGVUH010000593.1 GCA_019136395.1 Gammaproteobacteria bacterium | reverse complement strand
GTGTCAGGTGGCTTTGTCCCCGTTCTCGCGCACCAGGGCGTAGTTGGTGTTGCGCACCCCGCGCATGAGCATGCTGGTGTCCTCGCTGGCTACGCCCAGGCTCTCCAGGGCCTCGGCCGCCAGGCGCAGGCTGGCCTCCACCGCCTCGGGGAAGGCCTTGTTGGCGCCGGCTTGGAGGAGTGCATGGCTGGCGTTAAGGTCCCGCGCCCGGGCGACGATGGTGGCGTGGGGGGCCAGGTCGCGGATCAGGCGGGTGGCCCGCAGGGCGGCCTTGCGGTTGTCGAGGGTCATGACCACCAGGTCCACCTTGTCGATCCGGGCCGCCATCAGCAGCTCCACGTCGGTGACGTCGCCGTAATAGACGGGGTGGCCCAACAGGCGGAATTCATCCACCCGGGCCGGGTCCGTGTCGAAGGCCAGGTAGGGGACTCCGCTGCTGGAGAGGATGGTGCCAACGGCATGGCCCACCCGGCCGTAGCCGGCCACCAGGGCGCGGGCGTCGGTCTCGGCCCCCGCGAGGGAGAAGCGGTAGGGTCTCGGCCCCCGCGAGGGAGAAGCGGTAGGCCTCGTCCCCGGTGTCCGCGGGTACCGGGACCCGCGCCGCCAGGGCATCCCCAATCTTCACCAGGAGGGGGGTGATGAGCATGCTGAAGGAGATGATCCCCACGGAGAGGATGAAGGTCTGGTCGTTGAGGATACCCATGGCCTTGGCGGCGCCAAAGAGGACAAAGCCGAATTCACCGCCCTGGGAGAGGATGAAGGCGACGCGGGTCGCCGTCTGACGGCTTTCGCCGAAGGCCAGGCAGAGCCCGAAGAGGACGATGATCTTGATGGCGACGATGGCGATCACCTGGCCGAGGAAGAACAGTGGCGCCTCCGCCAGGGTGCCGACGTCCACCGACATGCCCACGGCAACGAAGAACAGGCTCATCAGCAGGCCCTTGTGGGGCTCGATGGCGGCCTGAATCTGCAAGTTGTAGCGGGACCCGGACAGGGCGACGCCCATCAGAAAGGCCCCCAGGGCCATCGACATGCCCGCCTCCTCCATGGCCCAGGCGGCGGTGAAGACGGAGGCCATGGCGACCAGAAAGAAGGCCTCACGGTTGTTCTGGCGCGCCAACAGATCGAGGACGCGGGGAATGACGTAATAGCCGGTGGCTACCACCAGGGTGACGGCGACGACAACGATCAGCACCTGCTGCAGGATCGGCATGTCGCCCGACAGGGTGCCCACGTCCCCGAGGATGGGGATCAGGGCGAGCAGGGGCACCACGGCCAGGTCCTGCATCAGCAGGATGGCGAAAGTGGTCTGGCCGTGGGGGCTGGCGATTTCCCCCCGTTCCTGCAGGATCTGCATGACGAAGGCGGTGGAGGACAGGGCCAGGGTCAGACCGGCGAGGAAGTCAATCCCCCAATTGGGTTCCGACAGGTGCATGAAAAGGGCGATGAAGCCGCCGGATACCAAGATCTGCAGGGAACCCAGGCCGAACATGGAGCGGCGCAGGGACCAAAGGCGGTGGGGATGCATCTCCAGGCCGATGATGAAGAGCAGCAGCACCACGCCGAGTTCGGTGAAGTGGCGCACATCCTCCACATGGCTGGTGACGGTGAAGCCGGGGGTATAGGGGCCAACCATGATGCCGGCCACCAGCAGGCCCAGGACCGAGCCGAGGCCGAAACGGCGGAAGATGGCCACGGCGAAGGCGGTGGCCACCAGGAGGATGACGGCGGAGTCGACGAAGGATTTAGGTTCCAAGCAATCCGCTCCGTGAGCTGAGGTTGCGCCGGGGAAGCTGATGAGAGGGGCAAGCCGCTAATGCCAGTAATGCCAGCGGGGTCCTGGAGACACCGAGGTGATCCCGGTCCAAATGCCGACAATGCCGACTTGGCGGGTGCCCGCGGCGTACTCGTTCAGACCATTCGCGACCCAGGAGGACTTCGGTAGCGCAAATCATTGATTCTCTGATCTCGCCTCCTCGGCGGGGGAGGGTAGGGGAGAGGGGGGGCTGAACGGTTTCTCAGCGGCTAACCACCGCCTATGGCCTGAATGATCTCGACCTTGTCGGCCGGGGACAGGGTGTAGGTCGCGAAACGGCTGCGTGGGACCAGTTCCTCGTTCACTTCCACCGCCAGGCGTTGCCCGACGAGACCCAGCACATCGATCAGTTGGTGCAGCGTCTCACCCGTGGAGCACTCGGTAACGGTACCATTGACCAAAATCTGCATGGGATCACTCTCGCACCTGAATGTTAGGCGATTCTACACTATGAGCGGAAACTGTCGCGGCCATGGCTTGGCCTCAGCGGGCCGCGGATGGGTCCTGATCCCCTGCTTTTTCTGAACGCCAGTTTCCTGGAAAGACCGAGAGTTACCCCGTGCGGGGCGGTTTCTGGCCGGGTCCCAACCATTGGCAAACTGATCACCCATTATCGCGAGGGCGCCCATGACCCATCGGACCAAGGACCTGATTTCAGCCGAGGAGGCCCGCACCCTGGATGGCCTCTTCCAGGCCCGGGTAAGTCGTTCGCCCGGGCGTCTGGCTTACCAGGCCTACGATCGTCATAAAGGGGCCTGGTGGTCCCTGACCTGGGGGGAGATTGGCGTCCAGGTCGCCCGCTGGCGGGTCGCCCTGGCCGCGGAACCCGGTATCGCGCCCGGGGATCGGGTGGCGGTACTGTTGCGTAACTGTCCCGAGTGGATCTTCTACGAGCAGGCGGCCCTGTCCCTGGGGCTGGTCGTCGTCCCCCTCTACACGGATGACCGGCCCGACAACCTGGCCTTCATCCTGGAGGATGCGGGGGCCAAGATCCTCCTCGTCCAGGATGCGGGACGCTGGCAACGCCTGGCGCCGGCCCTGGAAGCAGGGCCCGGATCCGGGTCCCCATCCGCGTTGCGCCGGGTCCTGATCCTGGAGGCCCGAGCCCCGGTCCAGGCGCCGGCGGTCCCAGTGGAGGACTGGCTGGCGGCCGCCGTCGCTCCCACCTCCGCACCCGCCACCCATCCCACCTCCGCATTCGTCTCCCAGCTAGCGGAGGGAACGGCGCTTTGGGCTGAGCCAGGGCTGGCGAAGCCGGAGGACCTGGCGACCATCGTCTACACCTCGGGGACCACCGGTCGACCCAAGGGGGTGATGCTGAGCCATCGCAATGTGCTCAGCGACGTAGCCGCCGCCCTGCGGGTGGTGGACTGCTACCAGGAGGACGTCTTTCTCTCCTTTCTGCCCTTCTCTCACACCCTGGAGCGCACGGCGGGCTATTACCTGCCGATGATGGCGGGGGCGGCGGTGGCCTTCGCCCGCTCCATCAACCAACTGGGTGAGGACTTGCAGGTGGTGCGGCCGACGGTGCTGATCGCCGTGCCCCGGGTCTTCGAGCGGGTCTATGCTCGTCTCCAGGACCAGGTCAAGGGCCGTCCCGCCCCGGTGCGTCTGCTCTTCCAACTGGCGATCGCCGCTGGCTGGCGCCAGTTCGAGCACGAGCAGGGCCGGGCGGCCTGGCACCCGTTGCTGTTGCTCGCGCCTGGGCTGCGGCGTCTGGTCGCCGGGCCCGTGCGGGCCCGCCTTGGTGGCCGGCTGCGCATCGCTGTCAGTGGTGGCGCGCCCCTGTCCGTGGAGGTGGCGCGGCTCTTTCTCGGCCTGGGCCTGCCCCTGCTGCAGGGCTACGGTCTGACGGAGACCAGTCCCGTGGTCAGCGTCAACAGCTT
>JAGVUH010000507.1 GCA_019136395.1 Gammaproteobacteria bacterium | reverse complement strand
CCGGGCGGTGGCGGAGCTGGACGGGGAGGGCGAGGTGACCGGCGGCATCGTCGTCATGCGTCAGGGGGAGAACGCCCTGGCGACCATCGCCGCGGTCAAGGCCAAGCTGGAGGAACTCAAGCCCGGCCTGCCCGCGGGGGTGGAGATCCTCACCACCTATGATCGCGCCCCTTTGATCCTGGACGCCGTCTCCAATCTGCGGGACAAGCTGATCGAGGAGCTGATCGTCGTCGCCCTGGTGTGCCTGGTGTTCCTCTTCCACCTGCGCTCCGCCCTGGTGGCGGTGGTCAGCCTGCCCCTGGGCATCCTGGTGGCCTTCATCCTCATGCGCCATCAGGGCATCAACGCCAACATCCTCTCCCTGGGCGGCATCGCCATCGCCATCGGCGCCATGGTGGACGCCGCCGTGGTGATGATCGAGAACGCCCACAAGCACCTGGAGCGCTACCGCCAGGCCCACGGCGGCGCGGCCCCGCAAGGCCAGGCCCACTGGGACCTGATCGCCCGGGCGGCGGGGGAGGTGGGGCCGGCCCTGTTCTTCTCCCTGCTGATCATCACCCTGAGCTTCATCCCGGTCTTCACCCTGGAGGCCCAGGAGGGACGGCTCTTCGCGCCCCTGGCCTACACCAAGACCTACGCCATGGCCGCCGCCGCGGGCCTGGCGGTGACCCTGGTGCCGGTGCTCATGGGCTACTTCATCCGCGGCCGCATCCCCGCCGAGGAGGCCAACCCCCTCAACCGGCTGTTGATGCGCCTCTACCGGCCCCTGCTGCGCGGCGTCCTGGCGGCACCCCGGACCACCCTGGTCCTGGCGGTCCTGCTGCTCGCCAGCACCCTCTGGCCCCTGCAACGCCTGGGCACCGAGTTCATGCCCGAGCTGGACGAGGGCGACCTGCTCTACATGCCCACCAGCCTGCCGGGGCTGTCCGCGGGCAAGGCCCAGCAGCTCCTGCAGCAGACCGACCGCCTCATCGCCAGCGTCCCGGAGGTGGCGCGGGTCTTCGGCAAGGTGGGCCCGGCGGAGACGGCCACCGACCCGGCGCCCATGACCATGATCGAGACCAGCATCACTCTCAAGCCCCGGGACCAGTGGCGGGAGGGCCTGACCCTGGACCAGCTCATCGCCGAGCTCGACCAGCGGGTGCGCGTCCCCGGCCTGACCAACGCCTGGGTCATGCCCATCAAGACCCGCATCGACATGCTCGCCACCGGCATCCGCACCCCGGTGGGGGTCAAGATCGCCGGGCCGGACCTGGCGGAGATCCAGCGCCTGGGCGAGGAGATCGAGCGCGTCCTGCGCGCCATCCCCGGCACCCGCTCGGTGATCGCCGAGCGGGTCAGCGGCGGGCGCTATCTGGAGGTCCGGCCCAAGCGCCTGGAGCAAGCGCCTGGAGGCGGCGCGCCTGGGCCTGAGCGTGGCCGACATCAACGAACTGATCGCCGTGGCGGTGGGGGGCATGAACCTGACCCAGACGGTGGAGGGGCGGGAGCGCTACCCCCTCAACCTGCGCTTTCCCCGGGAGCGGCGGGACGACCCGGAGAAACTGGCCCAGCTACCCCTGGTGACCCCCAGTGGCGCCCAGGTCCCCCTGGGGCAGGTGGCGGAACTGGTCATCGTCGACGGCCCGCCCATGCTGCGCAGCGAGAACGCCCGCCTCAACGGCTGGATCTACGTCGACATCCAGGACCGCGACCTGGGGGGCTACGTGGCCGAGGCCCAGGCCCGGGTGCGGGAGGCGGTCAGCCTGCCGCCCGGGTACGCCCTCGCCTGGTCCGGCCAGTACCAATACCTGGAGCGCGCTCTATCTCATCTTCCGCCGCGCCGGCGAGGCCTGGCTGGTGATGACCACCGTGCCCTTCGCCCTGATCGGTGGCGTCTGGTTCGTCTGGTGGCTGGGCTACCACCTGTCGGTGGCCGTGGCGGTGGGCTTCATCGCCCTGGCGGGAGTGGCCGCCGAGTTTGGCGTGGTCATGCTCCTCTACCTGGACCGGGCCCTGGCGGAGTTTCGGGAGGAGGGGCGGCTCCACACCCGGGCCGACCTCAAGGCCGCCATCATGGCCGGCGCCGTGCAGCGCCTGCGGCCCAAGGCCATGACCGTCGCCACCCTCATCGCCGGCCTGTTGCCCATCCTCATCTTCGAAGGCGTCGGCTCAGAGGTCATGGGCCGCATCGCCGCCCCCATGGTCGGCGGCATGGTCACCGCGCCGCTGATGAGCCTCTTCGTCATCCCGGCGATTTATCTGCTGTGGCAGGGGCGGAGGTTGGAGCCGGAGCCCGGCGATCGTCGGCCTGGGGCGGAGACTAACGAGGTGGAGAGCGTGACGGCGGTCGAGGGTGCCGGGGGCTAGCCAGCCCGTAATCGTTCGCATCCCCCATGCGGCATGGTGAGTCATTGATCGCTCAAGTCGCTGATAATCTTACTCCCTCCCCCCTGGCGGGGGAGGGTCGGGGAGAGGGGGGCCAAACGGTCACCCCAGCCCATACCCCAGTTGATGGCGCAACCTTCCTGCTGCACCGCCGCGCCGACTGGGCTAGAATCCCAAAAAAATAGCTCCAACCGGACGCTCAGCTCTGCCGTAATGGAACAGGCATCTGGGAGTTGGACGCTGACTGAAGCAGCTAACAAGCCTAATCGTGTCTGGCCCCTTGTCCGGAGAGAGATCAATGTCCAGGGTTTACTTGACCCCTATCCCCCTCCCGTCCGCGGTTAGCCCTGCTCACCGCGACACGCCCTAACCTGCGGCAACGACTGGAACCTGGCACGACCAAGGCGCTGGGGCGTAAGGTTTGCCATGGCGATCAGATTCACTCATTTCTACGATCTCCTGCACAAAGTGGGGACGGTAGTGGGTGGGGTCATGGTCACCGCCGCGGGCGTGGATATTCTCAGGCCCATGGCCGATGTGCTCGAACGTGAATTGACCGGCCAGGGGTTGTCCTGGCTGTGGACGCTGATCATCTGGGCCTACATCATTGGCGGCTACATAGCCGCGGTGCATCTTCTCAATAAGACGGTATTGCCCCCCTGGCTGCCGACCTTCCTGCATGTCAGGTTCACCCTCTTCACCAAAGTCTCCCCACGCGAAGCGGACCAGATGGGCTACCTCTTCGACGGCTCGCTCGGCGGCGTCTGGTACCCCCTAGGATCTCTGCGCAAGATCGATCCTGACTTTCGCCGCGAGGCACTCTTCCGCTTTGCCAATAAAATCGCCGCGGAACGCGGCTGGCGCCGTCCCTTCCCCATGCCCGAGGATCAAGTTGGCTGGGCACCACCTGGCGGGCAGCCAGGAACCCGGTCAGCGGAACATGCGCAGGCACGACAACCACCGCCGCCCAGTACCGAAGCACAGGTCGCAGCCGCCCTGCGAGCCCTGGGGTTTCAGGAAGCGCCGTCGTCCTTTGAGCCCATCAAACAAGCCTACCGGCGCAAGATATCCCAGTTCCATCCCGACAAATTCACCGGGGAAAGGCCGGAAGTCGTTCAGACCATGGAAGAAACTGCGAAGCGGCTCAATGCCGCCTACACCTACCTGGAACGTCACTTGAGGGCGAGGTGATCATGAAACTGGTCACATGCTGGCAATGCGGGGCGCAAAACCGGATCGAGGCGCATTCAGCACGACAGATTGCCTACTGCGGGAATTGTCACTATCAGTTACCGGCTCCAGGAGCAGTCCGCTTGATGCAACTGCTTTTCCGCTACAAGTACTGGCTCATTCTGGCGGGCATCCTCGGTGGCGTGCTGGTCATGGATGAATACCAATCCCCCGCCAAGCCCGGCGATGCGGCGTCCAAGACCTCTCAGCACGTCAATCCCCAGCCAGCCTATCCACCAGTCGCCATCCGGCCGGGGATTCAGCGCATCAATACCAACGCCGAGCGGATCGCGCCTCTGCGGATCAAGACACCCCTGGGTACGGAAAGCTACTTCGTGAAGTTGACCCAGGCCACCACGGTCGCGGCGGTCATGACCTTCTATATCCATGGGGGCCAGACGTTTGATACCGAGGTCCCGCTCGGGAGTTACCGCATCAAATACGCCACGGGGGATGTGTGGTATGGCGAGACGCACCTCTTTGGCCCCGAGACCCAATACAGCGAAGCGGACAAAGTATTCCAGTTTGCCGTCAATGGTAATCAGATCAGCGGCTACACAGTTGAGTTGATCCGGCAGCGCGGGGGCAACCTGCACACAAAATCCATCGCGCCCAGTCAATTTTGAAGGCAAGCCGATTTTGCTGGTCTTCAGATAATTTTCAAGTAAATAGCGACCAACAATGGACACCACTCATTGCCCATACTGCTTTAGTTTTACCCCGAAGCTTCCCTGTTCACACTGCGGCTGGCAAATACCTCAGGATAACCCGTCGCCTGCGCTCCCCTTAGGCCGGGTCCTCGACGGTCGTTACCGTATCGGCCGGGTCCTGGGTCATGGGGGTTTCGGGATCACCTACCTTGCCTGGGATGACAACCTGCAACTCCGGCTGGCGATCAAGGAATACCTGCCCCGCGACAGCGCGACCCGATCCCCGGATGGCGTCAGCCTCGCCATCTACTCGGGTCAAGCCAGTAAGCAATTCGCCTATGGTCTGGATCGCTTCCTGGAAGAGGCCCGGTCTTTGGCCCATTTTGATCAGCACCCAGGGATCGTGACGGTCAAAAACTTCTTCCGTGCCAATGGAACGGGCTATTGCGTTATGGACTATGTCGAAGGGGTCACTCTGCAAGAATTCTTGGAGCATCAACCAGGCGGCAGAATCACTTTTGACGCCGCGTTCAAACTCCTGATGCCCGTCATGGATGCCTTACGGGCTGTTCATAAGGAGGGACTGCTTCACCGAGACATCTCCCCTGATAACATTTACCTGACGCAGGAGGGTCGAGTAAGGCTACTTGATTTTGGTGCAGCCCGTTTTGCCGCTGGGGAACATAGCAAAAGTCTCTCAATTATCCTTAAGCCAGGCTATGCACC
>JAGVUH010000453.1 GCA_019136395.1 Gammaproteobacteria bacterium | reverse complement strand
GGAAGGCGACCAGGTCCGCCCCCAGCCGCTGACTGGCGGCCAACAACTCCCGCGCCCGGCGGACCCCGGGCGTTTCCCCCAAGCCCAGGGCCTCCACCCACGCTTCCCAGAATGGCGGGGCCAGGACGTTCCAGGTCAAGATGCGCAGGGTGTCGCTGGCTCCGCCCTCAGGACGGGGTGCCGCCGGCGCGACGGAGGGAGTCGGCGCGTCCACCGGTACCTCAGGGCAGCCGGTGACCAAGATCACAACCAGACCCAGAGCCAACAGCATCACCCCACGGACGCGCCGCCGCCAACGGGGCCTGGTCACGGATAAGCTCATCAACTTGCCAGAGGGCATGGCCATGCCCCGGTAGGGGTCAGAAAAAAACACAAGCGCACCCTTGCGTTTTCACACCTGAAGCCCCGATCGATAAGTCTCAAGAGGCAAGCTGTGGGGTAGAAAGGGGAGTGAATAGTGGTCAGTTTTCAAACCAAATGGTTAGCGTGAAAGTCACGATATGCAGGGGTGTGGCTAGCGCAGCCAGGTTGGCATGGTCTGGTTGTCGCGCCCGGCCTCCCCACTGATCCCCCCAGCACAGGTCAATAGCCTGAAAGCGCAGGCCCTTGGACTGGTTGGGTCAGACTGCAGGGTAGGGGGTTTTCGGAGGGGATTGACAGATGACGTCGGTCGCGAAGGGGTTATCCGGTTGGACCGGCTCGACCTCGACGCCATAGGCATCCCGGAAGGCGCGGCCAGAGACTCGCCGCAGGGACCATTTGACCTCAAAGGCCCGCAGGCCGCTCGCCTGCTTGACGACCAGGTCCACCCCCGACTGCGCCCGCGTGCGCCAGAAGAACAGCTCCGCCGGAGAGCCGAGCAGGGCGTTGTGTTTGGCCACCTCGGCGATGAACCAACTCTCCCACAGGTTGCCGATGTCCGGCCGGAATTCGTCGGTCGAGTAGGCGTTCAGCAGGGCATTGCGGATGCCGGTATCCCAGAAAAAAACCTTCTGGCTCTTGGCTATCTCCTTGCGGGGATTGGTGCTAAAGGATGGCAGCCGGAAGATGACGAAGGTCTGCTCCAGCAGATCCAGATAGCGCTCCACGGTCGGCCTGGCCATCTGTAACTGGGTCGCCAGCTCGTTCACCGACACCTCCGAGCCGACCTGATGGGCCAGCAACAGTAGGAGCCGCTTGATGAGGCCCGGGGTCTTGACCAGGCCGGTCTGGAGCACGTCCTTCCACAGGTAGTCGGCGCTCAGTTCGCGCAGCAGTTGCGCGGGGCGGTCGCTGGTCACCACCTCGGGATAGCTGCCGAAGGCCAGCCGCTGCATCAAGAGGGCGCGCAGTTGGGGCGCGAAGTGCTGGCGCAGGTGGTCGGACGCGGCGTCGGGGCTGTACCAGACCTGGGCGCCCAGTGTCTCCGGAAACAACAGCGGCGGGAGCACCAGCTTGCGGTTGCGGCCGGTCAGGCTCTCCGCCGCCTGATCGAGCAGGTTCAGCGAGGAGGAGCCGAGCAGGAGAAACCTCCCAGGCAGACGCGCATCGTGCCAGCCCTTGATGATCCGGGACGTCTCCGGCAGACGCTGCGCCTCGTCGATCACCAACACCGCCGGATTGCCGAGCACGCGCAAGGTATCCCTGGGCGCCAAGGACGCGGCGGCCAGGAAGCGCGCCTTGTCCACCTCGACATCGAAGTTGAGGAAGACCGCACCCTGTCCCGCGAGAACCTGCTCAACCAGGGTCGTCTTGCCGACCTGACGCGCGCCAAGGATAACGCCGACCTTGTCGCCAGCGAGGATGTCCTGCAGCGGCTGCTCTGCTAGTCTTCTGAGATGCATAAAACACAGTATAATCGGTCATATTGCATATTGTCAGATACAGAATCGTGGGTTCTGTGCCCGTCAGGCACCTGAGACACATTCGGCAACGGCCGAGCGGGACTCAAGGGTTAGGAGGTTGGACTTGGCACGGTCTTGCCCGCAGAGGAGGAAACCGCTGCCCGGCTCGATGCGTTGCCGAACACCGGGGTCAGGCTACCACGGGCTCCCTCTTCGTCAGCTCGCAACGGGCTGGCGTGGGGTGCTAACGGCCTTTTTTAGGTTGAATGGACCGGGCAGAGTTTGCTCCAGGGCCAGTTCTCCACCGCTCAGACCCCACCGCCCGCCAATCAGCCTGAACGAGGTTACGTTCCGCGCGGCCGAAGACCAAGCCGACCTCGAACAGGCCCTTGCCGGGAGCGCCACGGTACTTGGCGCTATAGCCCCGGGCCTGGATCTGGGCGAGGGCGGGGTTGGCGCCGTTCTGATCGGCCTGGGCAGTACCCGGCCTTTTCCCCTCGCCCCCACCCTCACCCTGACCGACAGTGCCTGGACATTCACATTCATTCTGGCCACCCATCCCTGGCGCAACACCCGCCGTGGCATCAGCTGCCCCCGCATCAGCGGCCCTGGAGCCTGTGGTCCTGTCGTCAGCAGTCCTGTCGCCTGCGGTGAGCCAGAGCGCGGTCTGGTCCGCGGGACCTGCCGGGAGGGTGTCACGCCGCAACTTGATCTCCATGACATAGGTGTAGCCGGCGATCCTGACGGTGAGATCCACCTGGCCGTGGTTGCTGATGTCCTCGGGAATGACCTGGGCATCGAGGCTGGCCAGAAAGGCATAGAGCACGCTGGCGTAATAGCCCTCGGCCTCGGCCAAGTCGTTGCCGGTGAAATTTCGCCAGGGGATGCCGGCGAAGAGGCGCCGGATGGCGGCGATCAGGGCCGGGACGTCGCCCGTGGTCAAGGCCGCGTAGAGGCCGTCCTGCAAGCGGAGACGCTCATTCTCGATACCGGTGTAGCCGGTGATGAGTTGATCATGCAGGGCGAGGCGCACCTCCTGGTTGGGCACGGACAGGTGAAAGATCAGCCGCCCGCGCCGGGTGCTGGTGCCGACCACCGTCAAGTAGCCGCTCTGGAACAGCAGGGTGATGGGGTTGATGCGCTCGACGTCGAAGGAGTCGAGGATCTCCTCGCTGACCTCGAGTTGCTCCAGGTCGGGCAGGAAGTAACGCTGGCGCTGGAACAGCTTGATCAGGAAGCTGGGGTTGCCGGTCTCGAACCAGTAGTTGCGGTAGCTGTGCCCCTTGGCGATGAAGAGCAGGATATCGAAGGGGTTGTAAACCGCTTCGCCCAGGAAGCCGTAGCCGTTGTAC
>JAGVUH010000518.1 GCA_019136395.1 Gammaproteobacteria bacterium | reverse complement strand
AGGAAAACATAGAACTCACCGGCTCTGCAGGCAGTAGTTGCCAGAACTGTAATAGCCCGGCGGGCAGGGGCCGAGCTTTTCGATGACCGTCTTGCTGTCGGGCCGGCCCAGGCAGTAGTTGCCGCTGGAGTAGTAGCCCGGCGGACAGGGGCCGTCCTTGCCGATGACGGGCTTGGCACTGTTGTTGGGGACGCAGTAGTTGCCGGAGCTGTAGTAGCCGGGGGGACAGGCGCCGGTCTTGGGCACGGGCTGGATGTCCGCCGCCGCGGAGAACCGCGTGAGGGATAGGAGGACGAGGGCAACAAGTGGGGCGAAACGACCGGACATGGGCAACACCTCGGGCTAAGGAACCAGGCACAAGGGTACCTGGAGGATTAGACGGAGTGCGTCCAGTTCCGACACCGCAGGTTCCATAATTGCATGGTCGGCGTTCCGGCTGGCGCTTGGGGGGGGCGGGTCAGGCCCGGCTCTCCTGGGTAACGGTAGGAAACCTGAGATGAGGGGCAGGGGTGGCCTAACACGCCCTGATCGCCTGCTAGAAACCTTGGCCCAGGTTTACGCCGGGAGAGAGGCGCCCGCGTCCCGATACAGCGCCAATGCCGCCTCGTATTCCCGGTCGATGTCAAAACCCGAGCCCTGGCTGGGATCAAACTGCTTGATCCCGACGTGCAACAGGCACACCAGGTGCAGGGCGGAGTACTCCCCGGCCAGCGAGCGCAACGGGTACGTCTGCGTCGGGTCATTGACTGGCAGGCCCTGCTGGCCAAGGGTCGCCAGTTCCATGAGGATGGGCCCCAGCTCGGCCTGGCTCAGGCTGGTGAACTTCTTCAAGCCGTCCAGGCAGTACATGACCGCGTCCATGCGCAGCTTGTCAACCCCCTTGGCGCGAAAGCCCTGCTGGGCCAGGCGGCGGCGGGCATCCCGGGCCTTCTCGGCCAGCTCACCATAGGGGGCGAGGTTCAGCACTTGCTGCAGCAAATCATCGGCCTCCGCGCCATGGGCGGCACTCGCGGTCGCCAGCAATGCCTGGGCGAGGGTGAGCAGGGCCAGGGGGTCCTGGGGCGCCAGCCGGACCGCCTGGCGCAGGGGGGCCACCGCCGCGGGGGCCTGGCCCTGCATCAGGTGCAGGGTGCCGAGGGAGCGCTGGGCGAAGGGGTTGTCGGGTTCCAGGTCGACGGCCTGGCGCAGGGCGGTTTCCGCTTCCGCCAGGTCGTGGGCGCGGACCGCCGCGATGCCCAGGGCCACGCGGGCGTTGGCGTGCCGGGGCGCGACCTGGGTGGCACGCCGGAGCAGTTGCCGGGCCTCGTCCAGCCGCCCTTCGTCGCTGTAGACCATGCCGAGGTTGTAGAGGACATCGAGGTTGTCCGGCTGGAGCGTCAGGAGGGTCTCCAGGATCGGTTTCGCCTCGGCATAGCGCCCCGCCTGGAGCAGGCCCACGATGCCCGCCATCGGGTCCTGCTCGGCCTCTGCGGCACGCCAGGTGACGCGGATGGCGCCGGCCGTGAATTCCACCTCCACCGCCCCGCCCAGGGGGGCGTAGGCCTGACGGTAGTAGGCGGTGACCGCCTGGCGAAAGGCCAGCGTCGCGGGCTGGCGGGCCTTGGCCGGCAGCAGGGAGACATCGAAGCGCTGCTCGTCGAGCTGGAAATGGATCGGCTGGGGCATCATGGCGCGGCCTCCGCCAGGGGGACCCAGTCGTACCAGCCGCTAAGGCCGAGGGTGTGCGCCCAGGCCGTGATGATCTGCCGATCCGGGGTGCCCGCCGCGCCGGCGTCAGTGAAGAGGGCGGCAAGCAGCTCCCGCCCCACGGGTTCCAGGCCCGCGGACTGGTAGGGCACGGCGAGATGGGGGCGACCGAGCAACTCGGCGGCGAACAGGGCATAGGCGCTGTTCATGGCCCGGCTGACCTGGACCACGGTACGCGGAAACTGGCGGTCGAGATCCGGATTGAGGGTGGCGGCGTTGGTTTGGGCCTGCTGGGTCATGGTGGCAGCCTGGAGTGCGCGCAGGGCCGGGTACTGGGCGAACAGGCGGCTATCGACCTCGATGCCGGGACCGCAGGAGCGTAGCTGCAACATCAGCCCATCGTAGATCAGGTCCGTGACGTGCTCCACCGTCGGTGATCCGAGGTCGGCGCGTAGCTGGCGCAGGTCCCTGGCCACGGTCTGCCGTGCCGCCGCGGTCCCGATCAGTTGCACCCGCTCTGCCGGTGGCAAGGCGAACAGGCGCAGCAGAAAGCCGCACTCGAAGGCAATCTGGTAAGCGGCCGAGGCGGGATCGTCACGGTAGCGAACGATATGGCTGGGCTGCTGGCGGGTCGCGGGTTTGACCGTGGCGAGGGTGGTGAGGGTGGTGTCCCGCACCAGGATCACGGGATAGCCGCTGACCTGCTCAACCCGGGCGAGGATCTCGGCGGTGGCTTGTTGGGCAAGGTGGGTCGACATGCGGGTTCCAGATCAGGGCGGCGGCTGGTGGTGAAGTCCTCCGCGCGGAAGGGCGAAGCTGGCGCCAGGGGGTCAGGGTGCGCGCGGTGGGGGAACAGGGCGCGGTGGTCGCCAGGCACACCCGACCCCTGGCCCCATGATAACAAGATCGTAGGACGCCCGAGGGCAGTAACGAGGGGGTTTGTCACCCGGACCGGGAGAGGATGAGGTCGTGGCCTTAGGGCATGAAGGGCAACGCCAGCGGCATCACCAGCTCCCAGGTGTTGGGGTCCGGATCAGAGGCCAGCTTCCAGCATTGCCAGAAGAGGGCCTCGGCCTGTTTGGCGAGGTCCTCGTCTACGATGCACGCTGACAGTTCGCAGTTGCTGGAGATGCTCGACCAGGCCAGGTTGTGGCTGAGGAAGATTACCGTCTGGTAGTCGATGAGGATCAGCTAATATGAAGCCAAGGGCGTAAACATATGGATCGCATACAGCAGCTCAACTACGAAATAGACTTCCGCATTGCCTTCTTGGAGTCCAAGGGGGATGTCGCCGACCCCCCTTATAGCGATTCAGCCGCTAATTTGGTGTTCCCAAAGCCGGTCTCCGCTGCCAGGCATCAGATGATGGCCTGTAGGCCCTTGTCTGCAATGACGTTAAGCAGTTTGAGTGCGGGGCCGGCTGGGCGAGTCTCGCCTTGCTCCCACTTGCGTACCGTCGAGGCGGTGGTGTGCAAGTGGAGCGCAAACACC
>JAGVUH010000524.1 GCA_019136395.1 Gammaproteobacteria bacterium | reverse complement strand
AGGCCGCCCTGGACCACAGCGCCGCCCTGGATCCCGCGGACAACCCGGGCGGCTTCCTTCAGGTCTCCGGGGTGCGGTTCGTCATCCGGGACGGCAAGGCGGTGGACGTGACCCGGGATGGCCAGCCCCTGGACCCCGCCGCCGACTACCGGGTGGCGGTCCCGGACTTCCTCGCCGCCGGGGGCGACGGCTACGGCATGCTCACCGGCCTGCGCGATCCGGTCAATACCGGCCAGCTCATCGCCGATCTGCTGGTCTACGCCTTCCGCGCCCAGACCGAGGTGGATGCCAGGCTGGATGGGCGTATCAGCCGGCCCTGAGAGTCCATGAAAGAATCCTCTCTCCTGGAATATTAAAATCATTATAAACAATGAGATAACGAGTCGCAGGCGGTGAAAAACTCCCTATTTCTTCGCCAGCCCTGAGATAAAACGCCAGCCCCTATCCTGCTAGCCTGCTTCCCTCCCGGATCCTCAGGTAGCGGTGGGTTTGTCGGCATAAGGCAGGCGGAACCACAGGGCATAGAGGGCCGGCACAAACAGCAGGGTGATCGCCGTGCCAACCGCCACGCCGCCGATCAGCACATAGGCCAGCGGCCCCCAGAAACTGTCCTGGGTGAGCGGGATGAAGGCCAGGACGGCGGCCAGGGCGGTCAGCACCACCGGCCGGGCGCGCTGCACCGCTGCCTCCACCACCCCGGCGAAGGCCGGCAGGCCCTCCTCGAAGTTGTCGGCAACCTGCTGGGTGAGGATCAGGGTGTTGCGCATGAGGATGCCGGCGAGCCCGGTCAGCCCCAGCAGGGCGACGAAGCCGAAGGGCTGGTTGAAGAGGATGAGCGCCAGCACCGCGCCGATCAGGCCCAGGGGCGCGGTAGCCACCACGATGAAGGTCCCGGCGAAGGAGCGCATCTGCAGCATGATGAAGATCAGCATCACCGCCACCATCACCGGTTGCAGCTTCTGGATGGAGGCATCGGCCTTGCCCGACTCCTCCACCGCGCCGGAGATGTCCAGGCGATAACCGGGTGGCAACTCCGCGCGCACCCCGGCCAAGGCCCGCCAGAGGTCAGCGGTGACGTCATTGGGCTGGGCGCCCCGCACGTCGGCCTGCACCGCCAGGAAGGGCTCGCGGTTGAGGCGCTTGATGACCGGGTCCTCGAAGCGGACCTCGATGCGCCCGAGCTGGCTGACCGGCACCTTGGTGCCGTCCTGGGTCAGGATCTCCAGCTCGTCCAGGCTGTCGGCGGCCAGACGCTGACCCCCACTGGCGCCGCGGGCGATGACCTCGACGCTGCGGATATCCTGACGCAGTTGGGTGACGGCCCGCCCTTCGAGTTGGGATTGCAATTGCTGCGCCACGTCCCGCGGCGTGAGGCCGAGCAGGTGCAGACGCTCCACCTCCATTCCCAGGTACAGGATCGGGGCGCGCTCGTCCCACTCCAGGTGGGGATCGATCACCTGAGGGTTGGCGGCCATTACCGCCCGCACCTGGTGCGCGATGTCCCGCAGCACCAGCGGATCCGGGCCGATGACCCGAAAGCCCACCGGCCAGATCACCGGCGGCCCATAGAGCAACCCGTACACCCGCACCCGCGCCTCGGGAAAGTCGCCCTGGGCGATGTGCTGGCGCAGGGTCGCCATCACCTGGTCGCGGGCCTGGGCATCCGCCGTCACGGCGATGAGCTTGGCGAAGGCCGGGTTGGGGGCCTCCGGGTTGGCGGAGATGAAAAAGCGCGGCGCCCCCGCCCCGATGTAGGCCGACAGGCTCCTGACCTCGGGCAGTGGGGCCAGGATGGCCTCCAGCCGCTGCACCGTCTGCTCGGTGGCGGCGATGCTGCTGCCCTGGGGCAGATAGACGCTGACCACCACCTCCGGACGATCGGAGAACTGCTTCTGGACCAGCAGGGCCATGCCGGCGATGGCGAGGACCAGCAGGGCGACCGTGGCCCCGACCACCGTCTTGCGCCAGGTGACGCACCCGGTGATGAGCCGGCGCAGCCGGCGGTAGAAGGGGGTCTGGTAGAGGGCCTCCGGGCCGTGCGCCCCACCCTTGATGCTCATCGGCAGCATCTTGACCCCCAGATAGGGGACGAACACCACCGCCACCAGCCAGGACAGGATGAGGGCGATGGCCAGGACCCAGAAGATGTTGCCAGCGTACTCGCCGACGCCCGACTGGGCGAAGCCGATGGGGAGAAAGCCGGCGACGGTCACCAGGGTGCCGAAGAGCATCGGCGCGGCGGTGACCGTCCAGGCATGACCGGCCGCCGTCACCCGCTGCCAGCCCTGCTCCATCTTCACCAGCATCATCTCCACCGCGATGATGGCGTCGTCCACCAGCAGGCCCAGGGCGATGATCAGGGCGCCCAGGGTGATGCGGTCGAGATTGATGCCCATCAGGGTCATCACCAGAAAGGTCAGCCCCAGGGTGAGGGGGACGGCGATGCCCACCACCAGCCCGGCGCGCAGGCCGATGGCCAGCATGCTCACCGCCACCACCACGGCCACGGCGATCAGGAACTTGACCTGAAACAGGTCCACCGCCCGGGCGATGGCCTCCGCCTGGTTGGTCAGGACCGTGAGCGACATGCCCAGGGGCAGCCCCTGGCGTTCGGCTTCCAGGAAGGCCCCGAGCCGCTCCCCCAGCGCCAGCCCATTCTCGCCCTGGTTCATCACAACCCCCAGCAGCACCGCGTCCTGTCCGCGCGAGCGCACCAGGTAGCTGGGCGGGTCCTCATAGCCGCGGCGGATGGTCGCCAGGTCGGCGAGCTTGAGCACCCGGTTGCCGATGCGTACCGGCACCGCGGCCAGTCGCGCCGGGTCGGACAAGTCCGCGTCCAGCCGCAGGTAGAGGCGCGGCCCGGCGGTCTCCAGGCGCCCGGCGGGCAGCAGGTAGTTATTGGCCTCGATGGCGGCGAAGATCGCCTCCGGCGCGATCCCCAGATTGTTCAGCCGGGCGGCATCGAACTCGACATAGACCCGCTCGGCGCGCTCGCCCAGCACCAGGGCCTTGCGCACCCCCGGCACCCGTTGCAGCCGATCCCGCAGCCACTCGGCCTCGCGGGTCAGCTCGCGCATCGGCAGGCCGGGGGCGGTGAGGGCGATCAGGCTGAAGTAGACGTCGGAGAAGTCGTCGTTGACGATAGGCCCGATGACCCCCGCCGGCAGGTGGCGCGCCTCGTCCAGCAGGCGCTTGCGCACCTGGTAGAAGAGGTCGGCGATCCGCGCCTGCGGCGTCGAGTCGAGAAACTCGACCTGCAGGCTGGCCTGACCGGGGCGGATGGTGGTCTCGATGCGGTAGAGGTGCTCGACCTCCTGGATGCGTTTCTCCAGCCGGTCCACCACCTGGGTCCGTAACTCCTCGGGCGTCGCCCCGGGCCAGGCCGCGGTGACGAGCATGACCCGCACCGTGAAGGCGGGGTCTTCCGCCCGCCCCAGGGAGAGGAAGGCGTAGACGCCGAACAGCACCGCCAGGATGAGCAGGAACAGGGTCACCGCGCGCTCGCGCACGGCGAGCGCGGACAGGTTGGGAAAGCTCATCGGCCCAGCTCCCGCACCGCCATGCCTTCATGCAGGAGATGGGTGCCCAGGGCCACGATGTGCTCCCCGGCGGACAGGGGCCCGTGGATGCGGGCGTACTCGCCATCCAGCCCCAGGACCTTGACCGGGACCGGCGTGACGGCCCCCTCCTGGAAGCGCCAGACGCGCGGCCCCTGACCGCGCTCGTCGATGGCCCCGAGGGGCACCCGGAAGTCGATCCCGGCCGCGCCCGCGCCAGCCCCGTCCGCGCCAGCCGCGTCCGCGGCGGCGAAGCGGGCGCGCAGCACCGCGCCCAGCACCAGCTCATCCTGGCGTTGCAGCACCGTATAGCGGGCGCGAAGGGTCCGGCCCTGGGGGTCCACGGCCCCGGCCGTCTCGCGCAGCCCCAGGGGCAGGACGGCGCCGTCGGCGAGCAGGGCCTCTCCGGCGGCGGGGGGCGTCACGCCCTCGGGAAAATAGACCTCGACCTCGCGCTCCCCGGTCTGGGCGAGGGTGGCCACCGCCTGACCGGCGGCGACCACCTGCCCGGGCTCGCCGGTGACATCGATCAGCACCCCGGCGGCCGGGGCCTGGAGGCGGCCGTATTCCAGGGCATTGCGCGCCTGGGCCACCCGGGCGGTGGCGGCATCGCGCCGGGTCTGGGCCTCGCGCCAGGACAGTTCGGCCCGCTCCACCTCCTGGGCGCTGGTGAAGCCTTGCTCGCGCATCTGGCGATAGCGGGCCAGTTCGGCCTCCGCCGTGGCCAGCCCGGCCTCGGCGCCCGCCAGATCGGCCTCGATGGCGGCCAGGGACTGCGCCAGGTCGCGCCGGTCCAGTTCAAACAGGACCTGGCCGGCGCTCACCGCCTGCCCCGCGTCCACCGCCCGGCGACTGATCCGCCCCCCGACCTGAAAGGCCAGCGGCGACTCCACGCGGGCGCGTACCGTCCCCGACAACCCCAGGGTCTGCCGTTCTCCCGCCATCACGGCGAGGGTCTTGACGAAGGGTGGCAGGGCCTCGGCGGACCGCGGCGCGGGTGCATCGCCGCATCCCCCCAGCAGCAGGCTGACCGTGAGTACGAGAATGAACGGGTGCATGGAAATTCTCTCCAAGGGACGCGGGGCTGGCTGATGTCCTTCCACCGGGCATTATCCTGGATGCCCCTTGACCCGCCTAATGTGTTCGCCCTTACCCCTCTCTTCCGCCTTGGTTGGCGGAATCAGCCTGAAAGTGGTGGCACAAGCCACTGACTCTCTTCCTCCATCCCTCCCCCCTCGCGGGGGAGGGTTGGGGAGAGGGGGGGCTGGACCGTTATCGCCTAATCTGAGCAAAGGCTCATCTTTGACCCTTGCGCCCGCACGGCCAGGGCAACGCCGATGGACAGGGCGACGGAATAGAGGGCATCCCGGCGCCCCAGCAGCCTGAGCATCATGGCGAAGGTGGACACGCAGGGGACGTAGAAGGTCAGGAAGACCAGGAAGGTGACGATCTGGGTGGTATCGAGGACCGTGGCCAGTTCCTGGGTGCCCAGGGCCTGGAAGACCATCAACAGGGACAACTCCTTGCGCAGGATGCCGAAGAGGATCGGCACCCCCAGGGCGACCGGCAGCCCCAGCCAGCCGGCGGTGATCGGGGTAAGGACCCAATCGATCCAGCCGTCGGCGCCATAGTGGGCCAGCAGGGCCAGGACCACGCTGCCCGCCACCAGCAGCGGCAGGACGATGGTGAGGATGTCGCGGCTGCGCTCCCAGGTATTGGCCAGGACCCGGTGCCAGGTCGGGACGGCATAGGCGGGGATCTCCTGGATGATGCCCGGGGTGGTCTCCGGGTAGCGGCGCTTGAGCAGCTTGCCCACCAGGCTGACGACGATGGGGATAAGCATGAAAAGTCCAAAGACCCCCAGTCCCCCGAGATACTTGCCCCCCACCGCCAGCAGGATGGCGGAGCGCGCCGAGCAGGGCAGAAAGGTGATCAGCAGGGAGGCCACGATGCGGTCCCGGCCGCGGGTGACGGCGGCGGTGGCGGCCAGGGCCGGAACGTTGCAGCCCAGCCCCATGAGGAACGGCAGGGCGACCCCGCCGTGCAGCCCCAACTGGTGGAAGCCCCGGTCGACGACGAAGGCGACGCGGTGCATGATCCCGGTCTCCTCCAGCACCACCAGCAGCAGCACCAGGGGGAGCATGTAGGGGATGACGATCCCCGTGAGGCCGATGAGGCCATCCAGGACGGCGCGGGCCAGGACCCCGGGGAGGGAGGCCGGCTGCCAGGGCTCGGCCCAGGCGATGAGGCGGGCGACGGTGAGCCCATCGAGAAAGGCGCTGACCTCGAAGACGAAGAACAGCACCAGGGCGAAGATCGCCAGGGTACCGGCGAAGCCCCACTTGGGATGGAGGAAGAGATCGTCCGCCCAGCGCTGCCAGCG
>JAGVUH010000289.1 GCA_019136395.1 Gammaproteobacteria bacterium | reverse complement strand
TGCCGATCGCTATGACCTCATCATCCTTGACCCGCCTCCCGCCTTGGGGCTGATTTCGATCAGCGCACTCATTGCCGCCAGCGCCCTGGTGATTCCGGTACCACCCTCCAACACGGATTTCGCGTCGACGACGCACTTTTTTTCCATGCTGCTGGATACCCTGGGCACCCTGAGAAAGCATGGCGTGGACGCGCGCTATAAGTTTTTCCGGCTCGCACTATCGAAATATGATGAACGTAAAAGCACCCAGGTGGCCATTGCGGATGTGATGAAGCGGGTCTTTGGCGAATACCTGCTGAAAACACCGGTGAAAGATAGCGCGGAAATTGATAACGCCTCGGCGCGCTTTGAGACCGTTTATGAACAGCAGGGCCCGCTGACGTCGCGGGAAACCCATCAGCGCTGCCTGGAATTTCTGGATGGGGTCAATCGCGAAATCGAAATCCTGGTGCGTCACACCTGGCCCAGCCAGCAGGCGGCGTTGCGCGAGGAAGGATTACTCAAGGAGAATACCCATGGCTAAAAATCGCGGACTTTTTCAGAGTATTACTGAGGATGTGGATGCGGCGTTGGCGATAGAAGCCTTGTCGCCCGAGCAGGAGGCTCCTGCGGTCGATCTGAGCGGCGGCCCCTTGACCATGCGCCTGGACGACATTCGCAATCCCCATAACGCCCCGCATGGCAAACGTCGCCCTGACATGGCGCGCTATCTGTGGGTTTCTCCCGAAAAATGTCGGCCGTGGCGCCATCATAATCGTCTCTATCATTTGCTCTCCGCGGAAACCTGCGCGGACCTCATTGAGGGGTTCCGGGCGATTGGTCGGCAGCAACATCCGGCCTGGGTGCGGCAACTACGGGGCGAGGAACGGTTTGACGATCAAGGCCAGGAGCACGATTTCGAGATCATCATGGGCGTGCGGCGCCATTGGACCGTTTCCTATTTTCAACGACAGGGCGAAACCAACAAGGATGGGGCGCCGTATGAGTTTTTGGTACATGTCTGTGATAAGTTGAGTGACGCGGAAGCATTTCTGCTCTCCGACGCCGACAATCGCGCTCGTAAGGACATTTCCGATTACGAGCGCGCCCACGAGTATCGCTGGGCGCTGGAGCATCTGTTCAATGATGTCATTACCCAGTTGGCCAATGCGCTGCAGATGGACCGTACCAATGTCTCCCGCATCATCAAATTGACCGAGATGCCGCCAGAGTTGGTGGCGGCCTATCCCAGTGAACTGGAGATTCAAACCGCTCACTGGCGCTACCTGGCCCCGTATTTCCAACCTGACAAACCGGGGAGCCAGGCTAGTGCGCAACGGATTCTGGCCTGCGCTGAAAAGATCCGTGCCCTGCGGCGCGAAGGCAACGGCAAGGCCCCCGCGGATGGGACTGAAACCTTCCAGTGGCTAAAAGCCGCCGCCACGTCCACGCCACCGCGCAGTTCGCCGGAAACCCTCAAAGTGGTGCATGCCGCGGGCTCGGGGCAGGTCGCGCTGAAAGTTCTGCGGACCGCGCGAAGCCTGATCTTCGAGCTACCGCATGCTGCCCGCGCCTCCCCGGAGGAACGGCGGGAGATCCTGCTGGCTGCGGCGGCGGAATTGCTGGTCGATTAGGCCGTGCCGTGCCATGGAACGCCTACCCCGCGCCCGGGGTGGGGTGGGCACGGGGTGGTGGAGGCAGGGTCTGGAGCGACAGGAAGTCCCGGCGGGCACCGCTGACGCGGGCCTGAATCCGCGCCTCGCGCTGGCGTTGCCGTTGCCAGGGATGGAAACCCTGCCGCTTCCGGCTCAGAAGGGGCTGGGCCTCGGCAACCGGCGCCGATGGCGGCGTAGGGGGCACGGGAGGCCGGATTTTTCGCCCGTTGCGGGTGACGTCGGACGAGTTTAGCCCCCCATCGACGCCGATGCGGGTTTCGCACGGGGCGGCGTCTCCTCGTCTACCAAGGCGATGCCCTAGTGCCCGCACGCGTGGCGCCACACGGAGACCCTCTTCGGGATGCCGCCCGGTACCCGGGACCGGTCCCGCGCAGCAGCAAAATCGCCCCGCCCGGTGGGCGCTGGCCATGAAGCGCTGCTCCAACTGGACACGAATGGCGACCGCGTGCCGACGCCTTTTGCAGCGCGGCGTGCGGGCGCACTGGGCGCAGACATGGCCGAAGGCGCGGTCCTGATCCCCAATATACGCGCGAATACCGTAGTGGCGACCTTGTTCAACCACGGATACGGATTGAACTGCTTGAGCGAGATCAGCTCACGCGTAAAGCCTGAGGCGGTGACCCGTGCGCTGTCCGGCCGGCACGCCGTCAAGCGTCAGGCCAGCGCCGCGAGCAGCGCTTCTTGCGGCGGGGTAAGGGATAAAACCGGAGCGGGCAGGCCCGGTGAATCAGGCCGGTGATGTTACCCTGGAGCGCGCTAAACAGTGACGCACGCCGCGCCAAAAATCCCGTCATTTCCCGCAACTCCCGCCTTACGCGTGTTCCTTCGGTCCCTGCTAGCCCGCAGCAAGCGCAGCGTGCGCTGGCGGATCACGCCGGCGCAATCTGCCGTTAACGCTTACTCTGTATACGACAGTGAACAGTCATAGGGCAAAGCGGAACGTGGGCCGGTCCGCGGGGCCGTGCGGCGTGCGCGGACCGTCATTCAGGATCCGCCCCGCCAGCACTCAGGCGTGCGCGGCAGGTAGTGCTAACAAAAGCCTAAAGTTTCTCCCGCCAGAGCCGTAAGAAAGTTCGAACACCCCGGTCGAGCGCCCTGGGCGCCGCCGCGACAGGTGGTCACTGAACACCTTCTGACCCGGCTTCTTTGGAGATCCCCATGGCCCTGACCATCGCCACCAACAGCGCTGCCCTGAATTCCCAGCGCATGCTCAATTCCTCCCAGAGTTCCCTGAACAAGGCCATGGAGCGGCTGAGTTCGGGCATGCGCATCAACCGCGCGGCGGACGACGCCGCCGGCCTGGCCATCACCACCAAGCAGTCCGCCCAAATCCGCAGCCTGAATCAGGCCGTGCGCAACGCCAACGACGGTATCTCCATGATCCAGACCGCGGAGTCGGGCATGGACGCGGTGCAGAACATGCTGACCCGCATGAAGGAACTCGCCACCCAGGGCGCCACCGACACCCTGAGCTCGCAGCAGCGCGAGTACCTGGCGATGGAAATCAATGAACTGCGCGAGGAGATCAACAACGTCGCCGGGCGCACCCAGTTCAACGGCATCAAGCTGCTCAACGGCGAAGGCGCCAGCGGCATGACCTCCGGCGGCACCCAGGTCGACGACTCCAGCGCGGTGAAGGTCGGTACCTCCACCGCCGGCGACGAGGCCTTCTTCGCCGCCATCAATGTCGTGGGCGCCAATCCCTCGGACACCTTCACCTTCGAGTACGGCAACGCCGACATCGACAATGACGGCAGCACCGACACCTACCTGCGCCTGAGCGCCACCGACAGCGGCGACGTCCAGACCCTGAATCTCAATGACATCAAGAACGATGCCATCACCACCGGCGAGCGCTTCACGCTGAACTTCGACAAGCTCGGCGTCAGCGTCTCCATGCAGGCCATGGAGGATGGCAAGATCGATGACATCACCAGCGCCATGGACGCCCTGGTCCTCACCACCGGCGGTTCGCCGAACCCGCTGGTCGACATCAGCGGTGATCTGCGGCTGAATGCCGCCGTGGGCACCGACGAATTCACCGTCAAGGACATCGATGTTCACGCCTCTGAATTCGCCCTCGGCACCACCGCCAATACCTATACCTTCGCCGATGCCGGCGGCGGTAAGGTGACGCTGACGGATCTCGACGGCACGGCGCAGACCATCGATGTCAGCACCATCACCGGCGTGGAGTACGGGCAGACGGTCACCCTGGCCTTTGACAAGCTGGGCGTCAGCCTCGACTTCGTCTCCGCCGCGTCCGGCACCCTGGCCGGCGCCGACCTCGCCGCCTCCCTGGACGGTCTGACCCTCAAGACCCAGGTCGGTGTCGGCGCCGGTGGCGCCGGATCGGTTTCCGGGCAGGATATCCTGATTCAGGCCGGCGCCGCCTCCGGCGCGGAGAACCAGATCAGCCTGTCGTTCACCGACGTGCGCACCTCCTCGCTGGGCAACCTCAATACCCTGATCGACGGTCTGCGCAGCGGCAGCCGCGAGGCGTACGAGGCGCTGATGGACGAGGCCGAAGTGGTGCTCGACACCGTCTCCACCGCCCGCGGCGTGCTCGGTTCGCAGATGAACCGCCTCGAGTACACCATCGCGAGCCTGGAGTCCATGTCGACCAACATGTCCGACGCGCGGATGCGTATCCGCGATGCCGACTTCGCCGCCGAGACCGCCGAACTGTCGAAGAACCAGGTCCTGCAGCAGGCGGGCATGGCCATGCTCTCCCAGGCCAATCAGATGCCGCAGAACGTGATGGCGCTGTTGCGTTAATGGCCGCGGGGTAACCCGCCACCCCCGGCGTGGCGCCGGTTCGCCGGCGCCACCCGCCATACCCTGGAGGTGTGTCCCCCATGAGCGTGCCCAACGTGCTCCCCAGTAACCCCCCCGTCCGCCCGCTGGACTTCCCGTCGGCGGCGCATGACCCGCCGGGCCTGCGCGTGTCGCGCCCGCCGGACCTCCCGTCCCGCCCCGCGTCCCCGACGCCGGCGCCGCCTGAAGTGACGGGCCCGGGCCCGCGTCTCAGTGCCCCGGAGCGGGAACAGCTGGTGACCGATCTGAATCTCCGTCTGGCGCCGGTCGCGTTGCGGCTACAGATTCAGATTGATGACCAGACCGGAACCCCGGTGATTCGCCTGGTGGATTCGGATTCCGGCGAAGTGCTGCGTCAGATCCCGGATGAAGTCAAACTTAAACTGGCCCAGGTGCTGGCGGATCAGCTCCAAGGGCAATTGATCGATCACACCCTTTAGCGGGGCGCGCGACGCCCGCGTCGCGTCCCGGCGCTATTCATCGATATACGGAGAATCCCATGGCCCTGACAGCGTCCGGAATTGGCTCCGGCCTCGATATTGCCGGTCTGGTCAGTCAGTTGATGGCCGTGGAGCGCCAGCCGCTGACCAAACTGGCGGCGCGCCAGGCGGACTATCAGGCGCAACTGTCCGCCTATGGGCAGTACCAAAGTGCGCTCGCTACCTTTCAGGATGCGGCCGCCGCCCTGCAGGACCCGAGTAAATTCACCGCCACACGCGCCCAGGTCGCGGCGGGCGCCGGCTTCAGTGCCACGTCCACCACCACCGCGTTGCCTGGCTCCTACGATATTCGCGTGGCGCAACTCGCCCGCCCGCAGCTCGTCACCTTCGTGCCGACGGCGGATTCCGAGGGTGAATACAATCTCGTCCTCACCGCCCGCAATAGCGCCGGCGAGACCGAGACGCGGGAGTTTCTCGCCCAGACGTCCGTCACCGCGCTGGCCGAGGCGATCAACACCTCCGGACTGCAACTCAGCGCCACCGTCATCCATGACGGCGACCAGGAATGGTTGAGTTTGCGCGGCGCGGCGAGCGGCGAGCCGTTCACCGCCATCGATCGCGAGATCCAGACCGAGTACAGCTGGAGCCCGCGGGCAATCGCCGTCGAAGACGGGCAGGCGGACGTCGCCCAGGTGACGCAGTTCGCCCCCACGAAACAGGCCGGCAAATACAGTATCGCGCTCACGGTGCCGGCGCCCTACGGCGATGACGTGACCTACACCTTCGCCGATGTGCCGAATCTCACCGCGTTGCACAACGCTATCGCCAATCATGCCGTGCTGGGTTCCCGGCTCACGGTCGAGGTCGTGGGCGATGAACTCAAGCTGACCTCGAACAATCCCGGCGCCGATGGCGCCTTCGTCGTGCTGGATAACCACTCGGCCACGCCGACGACCCCGGTGACGCCGGATGTCGCCGCGCAGAGCGCCACGCGGCTCGCCACCTTCACCCCCCAGGCCCAGGCCGGGTCCTTCAGCGTCACCCTGGACAGCACCGTCCTGGTGGCGGGTGTCCCCGAGGCGCGCCACGTCACCTTCACCGCGGACTCGGTGGCGGCCCTGGCCGACCGCATCGCCCAGTCGACCGAGGTCACGGTGGCCGCCAGCGTCGACGGCGAGGGCCGCCTGCGGCTGGTCTCGACCCTGGATGTGCCCGGGGAGGTCTTCGCCGTCACCGATGATTACGGCGAGGTGACGGTGGGCGAGACGGTGGTGACCGATCGGGAACAGACGCCCGCCCCCGGCCATGAAGGGCAGGGGGCCGTGGTGTATGTGGACGGCATCCGCGTTGAGCGCACCAGCAACACCCTCACCGACCTGATCCCCGGGGTCACCCTGACCCTGACCGCGCCCATGGAGCAAGACGCGGCGCTGACGATCGCCCCCAATCATACGGTGGCGACCAAGGCGGTTACCGATTTCGTCAATGCCTACAACGGGGTGGTGCAGAGTTACCAAGCGCTGACCGCCTACAAGGCGGACTCCAAGTCGGCGTCGATCCTGACCGGCGACGGCACCCTGCGCAACCTGCAGCTGCAGTTGCGCGGCCTGCTCGACACGCGGGTCGCCGGCATCAGCTGGGACTGGGAAGCAGGGGTGCGGGTGGCGGATCAGCAGCCCGGCTTGAACCACCTGGGCATTCGCCTGCAGAAAGACGGCACGCTCAAGGTCGATAGCGAACAGCTGGCGACGGCGCTGGCGCGCCCCACCATGGACGTCGCCGGCTTCTTTGCCGGCAAGGCAGCGGCCGGCGGGTCGCCGGCGGTCATCGGGTTTGCCGAGCAGCTCACCGACCGCCTGGATGGCTATCTGGAGAGCGGCGGGGTGCTGGACGTGCGCCGGCAGGGCATCCAGTCCTCCATCACGGCCCTGGAGCGGAGCGCGGCGCAGAAGACCTTGCGCGCCGACCTGGTCGAAGCGCGCCTGAACAAGCAGTTCACGGCGCTGGATATCCTGCTGTCGAATATGACCGCCACCAGTAATGCCCTGACCCAGCAGCTGGCCAAGTTGCCGGGCGCTTACACGGGTGAGGATTGAGCATGTTCAGTGCCGCCGCCCGTAACCCCGCCGCCGCCTATACCCGGGTCGCCCTCGACACCGGCGCCCGCTATGCCGATGACCATACCCTGATTCAGCTCCTGTATGACGAGGCGCTGGTGCAGATCGGGATTGCCCGGGAGGCCATGGTGCACCAGGCGCCGCAGACCAAAGGGCAGGCGATCAATAAGGCCACCACCATCCTGGTCGAAGGGCTGCTGGCGGCCCTGGACCTGGAAGCCGGAGGCGAACTGGCGACCAACCTCGCCCGGCTCTACCTGTACATGACCGAGGGCCTGGTCGCGGCGCATCGCACCAACAATCTGGAGCAACTCGCCGAGGTGCGCGATCTGCTGGAAGGGCTGCGGGATGCCTGGGCCCAGATTAAGCCCGCGCCCCGGCCGTTAAAGGCCGCCTGATGGCGCCGCTCCCCCTGCTGCCCACCCTGGTGGCGCGCGATGAGGCCATGGCCACCGCCGCCCGGTCCCCGTGCTGGGAGGAACTGCTGGTGCTGGACGCGCACCTGGCCCCGCTGCGGGAGCGCCTGCACCAGGGGGGCGCCGCGCTGAGCGAGGACTTAATGGCCGGCGGCCCGACCGCCGGGCGCGCGCTGCTGCGCCGCTGCCACGCGCTGGACGCGGAGATCCGGGCCGGCGTCAACGCCTATCTGGCGACGCGGCGGCCGCCCCGGGCGCCGGCGGGGCCGCCGGCGCATGGCGACTGACGTCCCCGCGCCGTCCCGGGGCGGGGGGCGGGCGGAGCCCGGGGCCGGGGCATGATTCCCGCCGATGTCGCCGCGCAGCTGCGGCAAGTGGCCGATGTCGGCCAATTGAGCGCCCAGCCGCCGGTGCCGGGCCTGCAGCGCGCCCGGGCCCTGCAGGCCCAGTTGCCGGACCTGGTCCCGGGGCAACGCTTCCAGGCCACGCTGCAACGCACGCTGCCGGATGGCACGTTTCAGGCCCTGGTCGCCGGACGCGAGCTGACCCTGGCCCTCGCCAGCAGCGCCAAAGCGGGCGACACCCTGGAGCTGGTGGTCGTGGAGCGCCGCCCCGGGTTGATTGTCGCCCGGCAGCCCGCGGCGGGCCCCCTGGCCCCCAACGCCACCCTGGCCGCCCCCGGGGTGCACGCGGCGTTGAGTCCCGCGGCGCGGTTGATTGGGATCCTGCTGAGCTTGCGCCTCCCCGCCGCCCCGACCCCGCTGGCGGGTGGCCAGCCCCTGCTGGGAGCGGACGCGGTGACCGCGACCCGGCTCGGGCCGGCCTTACGCCAGGCCCTGCATGACAGCGGCTTGTTTTATGAAGCGCATCAGGGGCAGTGGCTGACGGGTCGGCTGGGTCTGGCCGCCCTGCGGCAGGAACCCCAGGCGCAGCCCGGCGGCCGCGCCGCCCCGGCCGCCGCGGGCGGTACGGCCGCCGGCGCCACGGGACTGATTCCGGAACGGCTCCTCCCCCTGGTGCAACAGCAGCTCGACGCCCTGGCCAGTGGCCAATATCTCTTCCAGTTGCAGCCCTGGCCCGGTCAGGACGTCACCTGGGAGCTGGAGGATCCCGACAGCCCCGCGGCGACGGCGGAGGACGGTCGCGTCTGGCGGACGCGCCTGCGCCTGACCCTCCCGGCGTTAGGGGCGGTGGAGGCCGGGCTGGTCTTGAGCGCCAGCGGCCTGCAGATCCTCCTGCGCGCCCGCGAGGGCGCCGCGGCGGATTTCCTGCGCACCCACCACGGCCCCCTGCGCCAGGCCCTGAGCAGCGCCGGGCTGGCGGTGGGCCGGGTGGAGATCGCGATCAGCGCGGGGCTGGCGCCGGACGGGGAGGGGGGCGATGCCCTCGCACCCCCCGCGCCCTGAGGGGACCGCCCCGGCCGCGACCAGCGCGGCGGCGGCCGTCGCGCTGGTCTATCACCCGGGCGACGTCGCCCCGCAGGTGATCGCCAAGGGGCGTGGGGTACTGGCCGAGGAGATCCTGCGCCGGGCGCGGGAAGCCGGGGTCTATGTCCACGCCGCGCCAGAGCTCGTCAGCCTGCTGATGCAAGTCGATCTGGACGAGCGCATCCCGGAATCCCTGTATCGGGCGGTGGCGGAAATCCTGGCGTGGCTGTATGGGCTCGAAGCGCAGGCGCGGGCGGCCCCGCCGGCGCCCTAGCGGCCGGCCCCGCCGGCCTCACACCGGCATGCTCATGATTTCCTGATACGCGGTGACCAGGCGATTGCGCACCTGGACGGCGAAGTCCGCCGACAGGCGGGCCTTCTGCGCGGCGACGGCGACGTCGACGACGTTGATCTCCGGCTGTCCGGCGGTGAATTGCTCCGCCAGCGCCCGGGCCTGGGCCTGGACCGCGCTCACCTGGCGCAGGGCGTCATCCATCGCCTGGGCAAAGGTGAAGTCGCCGCTGGCGGGCGGCGGCGCGGCGTGG
This sequence comes from Gammaproteobacteria bacterium, assembly GCA_019136395.1. Next base: position 6,717 of record JAGVUH010000289.1, on the reverse strand, counting down.
CGCGCGGCCAGGGTCAGCGCGTGCATTTTGGCGAGGACGCTCTCGCGGGCGATACCGTCAATCAGTTGGGCATTCATCAGTGGCACTCTCGCAAGCGGGGCCAGGGCGGGCCGATGGGTGACGGTATACAAGCAGGTTTTATGCCACCGGGCGGCGTTAGACGGGATAGCCGGCGGTGCGGTACGCCCGCAGGCGATTGCGCAGGGTGCGTTCGGAGATCCCCAGGGCGGCAATGGTTTTCTGCCGGGAGCCGCCGGTCTGGCGCAGGGTGGCGAGAATGTGCTCCCGCTCCATCTCGGCCATGGACGCCGGGGCGCCCGGCGGGGACGCGACCGTCGGCGCCGGGCCGGGCGGGGCGGCAGAAGCTGCCGGTGGGGCGGCCGCTTCTTCGCCGGCCAGGTCCGGGTCCCCCCGCGGCGGGGCGGCGTCCCCCGGCGGCAGGCTCAGGCGCAGCACCTCGGGGCTGATCACCGCGCCGTTGGCCAAAATCAGCGCCCGGCTGAGCACGTTTTCCAACTCGCGCACATTGCCCTGCCAGGGGCAGTCGCACAACAGGGGTTCGCTGTCCGGCGCCAGGCACGCCACGCCGCCCAGGCTCGTGGCGTGGCGCTGCAGGATGGCGCGCGCCAGCGGCAGGATATCCGCGGGGCGCTCGCGCAACGGGGGGATGGTGAGGGGAAAGACGTTGAGGCGGTGATAGAGATCGGCGCGAAAGTGCCCGGCGGCCACCTCCGCCGGCAGATCGCGATTACTGGTCGCCAGGATGCGGATGTTCAGGGCCACGGCTTTCTTGCCCCCGACCCGTTCCACCTCACGTTCCTGCAACACCCGCAGCAGCTTGGCTTGCAGGCCGAGCGGCAGCTCGGAGATCTCATCGAGGAGCAAGGTGCCCTGCTGCGCCTGCTCGAACTTACCGGGGTGCGCGGTCTGCGCGCCGGTAAAGGCGCCCCGTTCATAGCCGAACAAGGTGGCCTCCAGGAGATTGTCGGGAATGGCCGCGCAGTTGATGGCGACGAACGGCCCGGCGGCGCGGGGGGAGCGCTTGTGGATATAGCGCGCCAGCACTTCCTTGCCCACCCCCGATTCACCCAGCAGCAGGACCGTTGCCTCGGTGGCCGCCACCCGGGCGGCGAGGGCGAAGACCCGCCGCGAGGCGGGATCCACGGCGACGTCCGGGTCCGCGCCGGGCTGGGACCGGGCATAGTGACGGATGCGCGCGATCAGGTGCTCGGGCGCGAAGGGCTTGAGAATGAAATCGCAGGCGCCGGCGCGCATCGCCGTCACCGCCTGCTCCACATCACCAAACGCGGTCATGAGCATGACCGGCAGGTGGGGCGCGCGGCTGCGCAGGGCGCGCAGCAAGGCCAGCCCGTCCAGGGGCTGCATGCGCAGATCGGTCAGCACCAGATCAAAGGGCTGCCGGGCCAGGGCCGCCAGGGCCTCCGTCCCGCCCGCCACGGCCACGGTGGCGAACTGTGCGCTGTCGAGGGTGAAACGGACCGCCTCCCGCAGCGCGGGGTCGTCTTCCACCACCAGGATGTGGCGGCGATCGCTCATCGGCGCGCCCCGGAGACCAGCCCCGGCCGGCGGCACGGCGCCGGGTCGAGGGGCAGCGTCAGGACAAACTCCGCGCCGCGGCCCGGGGTGGAGCGGCAGGTGAGGTCGCCGCCATGCGCCCGGGCCACGCTGCGGGCAATGGCCAGCCCGAGGCCGGTGCCGTCCGCGCGGGTGGAAAAGAAGGGCTCGAAGACGCGGGCCTGGTGGGCGTAGGGAATGCCCGGGCCGGTATCGGCGATGTTCACGCTCAGGCGCCCGGGGGTGGGGCGCGCGCTCAGGCGCACGCGTCCGCCGGGTTCGGTGGCGTGCAGGGCATTGTCCAGCACGTTGGTCAAGGCGCCGGCCAGGGCCTTGCGATCACCCGTCAGCATCACCGGGGCTCCCGGCCCGTTACGGGTCAACGTCACCCCGCGGGCGTGCGCCAGCGGTTCCAGGGTGCGGGTGACGTCGGTGAGTAACTGCTCGGCGGGGAAGCGGTCGTCAGGCGGTTCACCATGGCGGGCGAAGTGCAACATGTCCCCAATCAACCGCTCCAGATGCTGCAAACGTTCCACCGCCCGCTCGACCAGCACCGGACGATCGGCGGGGGGGACTTCGGGGCGCCGCAGACTGCCCACATACAACAGCGCCGCGGCCAGGGGCGTGCGCAATTGATGCGCCAGCCCGGCGACCATTTCCCCCATGGCGGCCAGCCGCTCATGCCGTTCCGCCGCCTGGCGCATGCGGTGGGTTTCGGTGATGTCGTGCAGCAGAATGATATGCTCGCGACCCGCCCCCAGGCGCGTGTGCGAGAGGGCCAGCCGCCGCCGTTCCGCCCCCACCTGCACGCTGGCTTCCCCGGCGGTGACCTCAAGGTCCAGCCGACGGGCAATCTGCGGCCAGGCCTGACCGTCCAGCCCGCTGCCCAGCAAGGCCTCGGCCGCCTGGTTGGCCTGGTCAATGCGGCCATCGGGGGTAATGACCAACACCCCGGCGGGCAGGGCGCGCATCAGCACCGCCAGGCGCTCACTCAGATGTTCCAAGTGCTGTTGCAGGCCGGAATAGGCCGCAATCAGGCTGGCGGACATGACGTTAAACTGATCAAAAGCGGCGGTCAGTTGCGCGGTCGGTTCCGCGGGCGGTACCGCCGGCGGCAGAGGCGGATAGGTGTCAGCGTTATCTGCACGGACCGCTGGCGGTGAAAGGGTCGTGGGCGACGGCATGAGGCGCGAAGAAGGACGGCTCGGCAGCTTTCAGAGTGCAGTAATATGCCGCATAATCGCCACGTCTGACAACCGCGCTTCCGTCCGCCAGGGCGCGCGTCGCCGGCGAAGGTGCGCCCGGCCTTCGGGCGTGACGACCGCCGGCGGCTGGCCGGACCACGTCAGACCATTCCCCGCCGGCGCGCCCGGGTTGTCCCGCGACCCGCCGTCCCCCGTTCCTGCCGTCCGTGAGCGCCCATGCCTGACCCATTCCCCCTTGAATCCCTCCTACGGCTGGCGCAGAACCGCACCGAGGCCGCGGCGCGCCAGCTGGGCGGTTTGCTGGCCAGTGAACGCGCCTGTCAGGAGCAACTGACCCTGATCGAAGGGTTTCGCACCGAGTACCGCGACCACTTCCAGACCCGGGCCACCCAGGGGCTCAAGGCCGTGGAATGGGATATTCACGCGCGCTTCATGCAGCGGATCGACGCCGCGATCGTGGCCCAGAAACACGCCTTGGACACCTCGCAGCACCGCAGCGCGGAAGGCCGGCGCACCTGGGTGGCGCAGCAGCAGCAGTTGCAGCGTTACGATGTGCTGGCCCAACGGCACCAGGCCGGGGTCCACCAGCAGACGCTGCGGCGGGAGCAGAAACAGACTGACGAACACGCCGCGCGGCGCGATGGCGCCGACCGGTCCGCGGCGGCCTGATGGCGAGCCCGCGCCGTCTCCGCGCCCCCCGGCGTGCGACCGCCGGTGCCGCGGCCCGCGCCCCCCTGGCAGAGAACCCTCCTCCCGCCCATGACCCCGACCACCGTCATTGAGATCGGCCGCCAAGCCGTCGAATTACTGTTCCTGGTGTCGGCGCCCTTGTTGGGCGCGGCCCTGGTGACCGGCCTGATTATCAGTATTTTTCAGGCGGCGACCCAGATCCAGGAGATGACCCTGTCCTTCGTGCCGAAACTGGCGGCGATTTTCATTGCCCTGGGCGTGGCCGGCCCCTGGATCATCACCCTGTTCACGGATTTTATGCGCCGCCTGTTCGCGGGCATCCCGCACCTGATCGGCTGAGCGACCGCGTGCCGTTGCTGGAGATCACGAGCGCGCAGCTGCAGACCTGGCTGGCCGCGGGCGCCTACCCGCTGGTGCGCATTCTGGGGCTGATGTCCACCGCGCCGATCTTTTCCAGTAAAGCGGTGCCGCTGCGCGCCCGGGTCGCCCTCGGCCTGGCGCTGGGGGCGGTACTGATTCCGGTGCTGGGGCCGATGCCCGCCATCCCGATCAGCTCCTGGCTGGGTCTGCAGATCCTCGCCCAACAGGTGCTCATCGGCCTGGCGCTGGGCCTGGTCATGCGCGTGTTGTTTGCCGCCATCGATCTGGCCGGCGCGCTGATCGCCATGCAAATGGGCCTGTCCTTCGCGCTCTTTTTTGACCCCGAAGGGGGCGGACAGACCGGGGTGGTGTCGGACTTTTTGGCGGCGTTGGCGACCCTGCTGTTTCTCGCCGTCAACGGTCATCTGCTGGTGCTGGGGGTGCTGGGCCAAAGCTTCGTCTGGCTGCCGGTCAGTGCCACGCCGCTGGCGGCGGCGGGGTTTGCGCAGCTGGTCGCGTTGGGCGCCATCCTGTTCGCGACGGGCCTGCTGTTGTCCTTGCCGGTCATCGGTATCCTGTTGCTCGCCAATCTGGCCCTGGGCGCGCTAACCCGCGCCGCGCCCCAACTCAATCTGCTCGCGGTCGGCTTCCCCATTACCCTGATGGCGGGCTTTCTCGGGCTGCTGTGGTTGCTGAGCTATTTCGCGCCAGCGGTGGTGCCGCTCTTTGAGCGCGGCCTGGACGCCATGGGGACCTTGCTCCAAGCGTTCACCTCCCCCTGAGCCCTGCGACCGGCGGCGCTTTGCGCTGGCGTTAGGCCGGCGCTTGGTCAGAAACGGTCAGCCAATACGTCGCCGCTTCCGGCTAAGCTGTTCCCCTGCACCCGGTCCGCGCCGCGCGGTGCGGAGTGCGGCGCACCCGACATGGTATTTTCCCGCGCACAGGTACGGCTCCTTGTCCTTATTTTCCCGGTCCCCGGCGAACCGCGCGGCGGCGCCTGCCTGTCCCACCTGTGGTCTGCCCCGCCGGGGTGGCACCCGCTTTTGCGGCGGCTGTGGCACCGATTGCGGCACGGCGATGGCCACCGTGGTCACCCCCCTGGACGCACCGTCCCCAACCCGCCCCCCGGAGGAGACCCCGCCGTGGGGGTGGGAGCTCCCCGGGCTGACGGACACCGACGACCGCCTGCCCCCGGCACCGGAGACGTGCGCGGGCGTGAACTCCCCGGCGCTCGATCTCTCCCGGCGCCCCGACGCCCTGGCGGGGATGACGGCGCGCCTGCTGTCCACCCAGGCCCACGCGGCCGAGGCGGGTGCCGCCCCCACCGTGATCTGCCATCTGGAGGTGGACAACGCCGGCGAAGTGACGTGGCGCTGGGTGGAGGTCGTCGCCTTTCTGTTGACGGCCGAGGGTCTGCCCCTGGCGGAGTGCCGCTACACCCAGGAGACCTGTATCCCGCCGGGTGAGCGCTATCGCGGTCAGGCGCGCTTCGCGCTCCCCCCGGGGAGCGCGGACGCGGCCGTGCGCGGGGACGCCCAACTGGCCCAGGTGGTGGTGCAGATCACCGCCGGTGAGGTGGTGCGGCGGGGCGTGGCCGAGCTGCCGCTGCCGCCCCCGGGGGCGACGCGGGCGCTGCGCTTACCGACCCTCCCGCCCGGCCTGCGGGCGGTGGGCGGGCAACTGGTGATACGGCCCGTGGCCTGGGGCGGTTCCGCGGGCCCCGCCGCCATCGAAGCCTGCCTGCTGCTGCAGAACGTCGCGGAACAACGCCTGCCCTGGGTACGGCTGACGCTGCAACCGCAGCCGACCGGGGGCGGGGAGGAGCGGGCCTTGGTGGCGCCGATCAGTGGCGACCGCGCCTTCGACAGCGGCGAAGTGGGCCTGTTGCGGGCGCGCGGCTTCCCCGCGGCGACCGGGGAAGGCAAACGGGCGTGGCGGGCGATTCTGGAGACGGCCTGCCCGGTGGCCCGCTGCGTGCGCCATGAGGCGGTGATGATTGACGGCACCGGGCTGACCGCCGCCGGTCCCGGGCGGGGCCGGGTCGCCCCCGCACCGGCGATCGACGCCCTGGTCCCCGGGCCGCGGGCGCCACTGCGCCTGGTGACCGCCGCGGAGGCGTTGGGGTGGGAGGTGCGCCTGCTGAGCGAACCGGCGGTGCGCCGCTCGCGGGGCCGCGAGTTGCCCTCCCTGTTTGTCCTGGTGCTGGGGCTCGAACCGGGCATGTCCGTCCGCGAAGCACTTGCCGCCGCCTGGTTTGGCGAACGCTCCTGGCATTGCCCTCTGCCGCCCGGCGCGGGGATTGCCGGGGGCTTGCTCCCGGCCACGGCGCCGGCGGACGACGGGCGCGTCAGCTATGGCTTCCTCCAGACGCACGGCGATCCGGCAACGGTACTGGAGCCATTGTTTCCCTACCTGGACAGCGTCTTCAAGGTGGATCCCGCCACCAAGCGCATCGAGGAGCTGGAACTGTTTGAAAGCAGCATCCGCTTCTTCATGAAGTTCGACCTTCTGGCCAAAAGCAAGCAACACTGCCTTGAACTCATCGAATTTACCGCGGATTAACCCCCCCGGCGCGCCCCGGGGGACGGGGGGGCAGCGATGAACTGCCCGCTGTGTCATGAACCGCTGGCCCCCGGCGAGCGCTGGTGTGACGTGTGCGGCACGCCGGCGGCCGCCCCCCCCTGTCCCCACTGCGGGGGTGACGTGGCCGTGGCGGAGCGCTTTTGCCCGCACTGCGGTCGCCCCCAACCCACGCCCCCCCCGGGCGCGCATGGCGGGGTGGCGGGGGGCGTCGCGCCCCTGAGCATCACGATCTCCTCCGGTCCCGCGGCCGCCGGCGGGCTGGGGCGGCCCGGGGTCCCCGGGGACCTGGGGCCGGCCCGGGCGC
>JAGVUH010000140.1 GCA_019136395.1 Gammaproteobacteria bacterium | reverse complement strand
CGGATCAACCAGAACCAGGCCAGGTAGGAGATCCCGGCCACGATCACCGCCTGGAAGGCGACGTTCGCCCAGACCAGGGCCGAGGGGGCGAAGACGCCGGGCTCCCCCAGGGCCAGGGACAGGAGCGGCAACAGCAGGGCGGAGATCGCCAGTTGATAGAGCAGCATCTTTTCCGCCGAGGATCGCGCCAGGGCGCTGGCCTTGATCGTCAGGGTCGTTGCCGCCCAGAGGACGGACCCGCCCAGAATCATCAGGTCCCCCCGCCAGGCCTGGTCGTCGGCCTGCCATAGATGCTCGCCGAAGAGCAGCACCACCCCGACAAAGGCCAGCCCCATGCCCCACCATTGGGCGGCGCGCAGCCGTTCCCCCGGCAGGAACCAGCGGGCGCCCAGGGCGACGAAGAAGGGTGCGGTATAGAGGAAGATCACCCCACGGGAGGCCGGGGTGTACTCCAGCCCGATGAAGATGAGCGCGAATTCCCCGGCGAACATCAGGCCGACGGCCAGGCCCGGCCACAGGGTGCGGTCCCGCTCGAAGAGCCTCACCCCTCGCAGCAGGGCCCAGAGAGTGATGACGGCGGTCGCCCCCAGGGAGCGCAGCCCGGCCTGCCAGATCGGGGAAATGCCCGCGTTGGCGATCTTGATCGCCACCTGTTGCAAGCCCCAGATGGCGCACAGCACCACCATGAGCCCGATGGCCAAACGATCCAATTCCTGCTTATGCATGCTCGCTGCCTGATTCCTCGCCCGGCCGCCCCTCAACCACCGGCGGCGCGCCCCGCCTCCGCCGTGGGTAACGATCCCCGCGGCGGCCCCCCCAGCAGGCGATCGAGGTCTAGCGTGAACCAGTCACCCGCCGCCCGCAAGCCCGGACGGAGATCCAGACTGAGATCCAGACTGAGATCAGGAGTCGCCAGCCCATAGTGGTTGGCCACGGCGAGGACGGGCGCCAAGGGCGGGGCCAGAGCACCGAGGATCAGCGCGGCCAGCAGCATCGCCAGGCTGGCGCCCGGATAGGCCAGACTGAAGGGCTTGAGGGCCGTGCCGAGGGAGCGCTTGATCCGCTTGCCCAGCAGATTGACGCTGGCGAGCTCATCCAGGACCAGATGGGTGAGATAACCCAGGGTGACGAAGGCGCCGGCCAGCCAGGACTGCCAGGCGGGCATCCCCAGGGCCTGATGGCTCAGGACCACACCGGCCAGACCAACGGCGATGGCCGCCAGTCCGGAGTGCCAGATGCCGCGGTGGACGGTGTAGCGGACGAAGAGGGCGAAAATGCCGAAGCGGACGGTCACGAACACCAGCAGCCAGATGCCCCCCAGACCGATCAGGGGGTAGCGTCCGACGAAGGGAAAGGTCATGGCAAAGGCCAGGACCACGCCCAGGAGGGCGAAAAAGCCCCTTACAGGCGTGGACTTGGGCGCGTCGATATCGGGCAGCAACCCCCCCGCCACCCCATGCAGGAATAGCAGTTGCGCGTGGCCGGTCGTGGTCCAGCCCAGGCTGTACACCCCCAAGGCCGCCAGACCGCTGGCCGCCGCCGCGCCATAGAGGTGGGTCTTGAAATCCGCCATCTGATCTTGAGGTTAATAACGTTTCCGTATATCCGTTAACAACATACTATACCAGAATTATGATTTCCCTCAGAGAATGGGCAAACACCGGCCACGGAGGTTCAACGGGCAATGCGCAAAGGAAGCAGCGATGGGGATATGATGCCGCTCTCCGCGGAGACCGCCTTCCGGATCAACCCCGCGATGACCCTGATCACCGTTGGGCCCTTGCCCTGATGTAGATGGAGAATCCCGCATGAGCCAGGCGCTCAAAACCATCGTCGCCCGTCAACGCATGTTGCTTCAGGGACGCCTGGCGACGGCCCTGGGCCGGCTGGAGCTCCCCTGCCGGTCCGCCTGGCCGGAGCGTCAGGCCCTGGAAGCGATCCTGACGCGGGCCCTGCCGTCGCTGGCCTCGTGCAAATATCTCTACATCCTGGACGCCAACGCGCGCCAGATCACCGCGAACATTTCGCCCCAGGGACCCCTGCCCGAGCATCTGGGCCGCGACCGTCACGATCGCCCCTACCTGGCGGAGGCCCTGGCCGGCGAGCGCTTCTCCCTCTCCGCGGTCTATATCAGCCGCAATGCCCGCCGCCCGTCCCTCACCGCCATCCAGCGTCTGGAGGACCGGGATGGTCGGCTCCTGGGCTTCCTGGGGGCGGATTTCGACCTGCGCGACCTGCCCCTGACCCGGGAACTCTATGAGCAGCCGGGCCAGTGGGTGCAACTCAAGGGCGATCCCGCCATCCGCGGGGGGCTCTTCCAGCAGGAGCGGGTGGAGAGCCTCATGGATCAGCGCATCGACCCGATCCTGGACCTGATGGTGGAGCTCATCGCCGCCCATGGGGTCTTTCACGCCAAGCTGCACTTTTCCAGTTCCCGGGCCACCCTCTGGCTGATGGACGACCCCTTTCGCTTTCGCCTGCTCGATTACGAGGACCTGGCCGATCCCGGTATCTGCCTGGCCTACCCCCGTCGCCCCTACCCCAGCGACGCGGAGATCCCCCTGGAGCGGGTGCGGGAGGTCTTCGCCACCTTCAAGGCCCTGCGCCTGATGGACGAGACCATCTACCTGCGCTCCGGCTCCCTGAACATTTTCAATGGCATCGTCGGCCTGAATTTCTCTTGCGATGGCTCCCACTACATGCCCTGGGCCGATTTCCTGCACAAAAGCCTGGCGTTCTGGCTCGGCTCCGGGGAGCCCTGCGTGCTGAATGGGGAGGGCGAGTCCGGCTGATCCGCCACCTCGCCCGCCTTTCGCTCTTACCGCGGCGGCTGAGAGGCTGGGCTCCGCCAAGAATCGGGGCGGCCGCCAGGGGTATTGACAGCGAGGCGACGGTCGTCAGGCCCGCGGGGCGGCGTGCCCTTCCCCCTCGCGAGCGCCGCCCAGGGATACCAGCACCCGGGCCCCGGGCGGCACCAGTTCCACCGTGGCGCCGGAGGCGATGAGGCGCTCCGTCTCCAGCACCTCCAGCACGGCCTCCAGGACCTCCGCGTCCTGTTTGGCGATGGCATTGAGGGCGTCGCCGACCACGGCGGGACGGGCAGCTCTTGATCAGGCCCACCCGGTTCTCCCCGTCCTGCTTCATGGCGCTGGTCACCTGGACCAGGCGCTTTACCACCTTCTCCGTGATGTTGTCGACCATCTGCCGGTCGGTGAAGGCCACCTTGCGAATATAGACCGAGCCCAGCCGGTAGCCCCACTTCTCCGACAGGGGGGAGACGGTGTGGCGCACCTGCTGGCTGAGCTGATGACGGTCCTCCAGCATCTTGTCCATCTCCAGATTGCTCAGGGTGGAGATAGTCGCGCTGGAGACGTTGGCCTCCAGCGAGCCCTCGGGATTGGCGTTGGCGAACAGGTAGGCCACGGGGTCGTTGACCTGCATCTCGTACCAGATCCCCACCCCCATGGGCGTCCCCTCCCCCGAGTTCACCATCTGGTCCCGCAGGTAGTTCTGGCGCAGCCGGGTATCGACCCGGTGCATCTCACCGAACAGGGGCACCAGCAGGGCCTTGAGCCCGAAGTGAATCAGAGGAAAACGGATCCCCGGCTCCTCCAGGGTGCCCAGCACCTTGCCAAACAGGGTATAGACCTGGGCCTCGCGCTCGCGGATGACGGTATAGAGGCCAAGCCGCCCACTCAGCAGCAGGACCAGGGGCAGGAAGGCGAAGCCGAAAAGGACGGCCAGGAGGTTATCGAAGGGCAGTTCACCGGGCATGGCGGTAGCTCCAGGATCGTTTAGGGTTAGCCGCGGCAGTTCAGTTTCGGGTGCGCAGTCATGGGAAGGTCAGTGGAGGGTCGGCATTCGTCGGCCAGGTCTGAAATCCGCTTCATAAGGGCGCGCTTTGCACCCGGACGATGCGCCGCGCCCGGCCCAGCAGTGGCAGGCCCATGTTGCGCACGTAGGCGCGCAGGGCCGCCGGGCCGCCCTCGGCCTTGATGGCCACCAGGGTCGCGGCGAGTTCCTGAAGGGGCGCCACCTCGGCCTGGGCGTTGTTCATGGCGATGTCCACCGCCCGCTTGCTCATAGTGATCTGCTGCTCGGCATCGGCCCGGGCGGTGCTGATGTCGGCGGCGACCTGGTTGCGGGTGGAGTTGATGGCGGACAGGGCCCGATCGACCTCGGGCGGGGGATCGATCTGGGTGATGAGGGCGGCATCCAGTTCGAGCCCATAGCGCGCCGCCGTGGAGCCGCACTGTTGCTCCATATAGTCGTTGAGCAGGGGCAGGTTCTTGCGCAGGTCGTTGATCGAGACCCCCTCGGACAACTCCGGGGCCACGGCGGCCTCCTCCTCGCGCTGACCCGCGGCGAGATCACCGCCGTCCAACAGGGAGGCGCCGCGAGGATCGACGAAGTTGGCCACCCGTTCGCGCAACACCGAGATGAAATAGCCCATGACGTGCTCCAGCGGCTGGGCGACGCCGAACAGGTAGGCGTAAAGGTTGCGCTCGGCGACCCGGAAGCGGATCTGGCCGTCCACCCCGGTGGTCAGGTTGTCCTTGGTCACCGCCTCCACCGTGGACTGGACCTTGGTTGGGTCCCAGGTGATGGGCAGGGAGCGGGTGGCGACGCTGACCTTATGCACCTCCTGCCAGGGCCACTTGAAGTAGGGCCCCCCCGGGCGGATGACCCGCACCACCGGGAACTGGTAACGGGACTGCTCCTCGTCGTTGAGGGACGGATCGGTGACCATGGCCGGACCCAGCCGCTGCGCGCGGCCAAAGCTGGTCACCACCGCCCGCTCGTCGGGCTTGACGGTGTAGAAGCCCCGGATCAGGACCCGGAACACCAGGTAGAGGACGATGCCAAGCAAAAAACTGAGGGGGAGCATGGGGCCAACCTCCAGGCGGGAATTTGCCCCTAAGCATAGTCGTCCATCCGCGTCCTGTGTACCTGGGACCGGTACTTTCGGTCGGGGCGGTCGGGGAAATCGGGGCGGCAGCAGGGGCGGCCCAACCGGCTGCCGGGCTATACTAGCCCCTCACCACCACTCATCCCGCTTCGCCGTACCATGACCACCGCCAACCCCCTTGCCGGACCCGCCTATCTCCTGGAAGGTATGCGCCTCATCACCCGTCCGGGCTTACGGCGGTTCGTGGCCCTGCCCCTGGGGATCAACATCCTGGTCTTCAGCGCTGCCCTCTACTGGGGAATCGGCTGGTTTCAGTCCCTGATCGCCTGGCTGCAATCCCAGTTGCCCACCTTGCCGGCCTGGCTCTCCTGGCTGGAACAGGGCCTGGCCTGGCTCCTCTGGCCCCTGTTCGTGCTCCTGGCGTTGGTGCTGATCTTCCAGGGCTTCACCCTGGTCGCCAATCTGATCGCCGCCCCCTTCAATGGCCTGCTGGCGGAAAAGGTGGCGCACCTGCTCCAGGGAGGCTCGCCGGACGGCGGTCCGGGTCCCGGTCAGGCCCTGCTGGGTGTGGGCGCGGCCATCCTGGACGAGGCCCGCAAGTTGCTGCACGTCCTCCTCTGGGCCATCCCCTTTTTCATCCTCTCCCTGGTCCTACCGCTTATCGGCCCCCTGCTGTGGTTCGTCTTCACCGCCTGGATCCTGGCCCTGGAATACCTGGACTACCCGCTGGGCAATCAGGGGCTGGGGGCGAAGGCGATTCGCCAGCGGTTGCGCGGCCGGCCGGTGCTGAGTCTGGGCTTTGGCGCGGCGACCGCCGTGCTGACCCTGATCCCGCTGGTCAATTTCATTGCCATGCCCAGCGCCGTGGCCGGGGCGACGGCGCTGTGGGCCAGGGAATTCCCTGCGGATCGCCGCGACTTGGCCCCCGGGGAGAACTGACCTCGACCGAGAGGCGGTAAAAAACTTTCACCTGGAAGCCCGTGCCGGTGACGACCATCTGAAAATGTTTAGAGGCCGCATTCCCGTTTTCGGCCGCGAGCGGGAGGGTCGGGTGGCGTCCGGCGGGGGTGTCGACCGCAAGGATGCGGTCGTCAAGCCTACAGGGACGTATTGACGGCGTCCCCCGCCGGACGTCACCCGACCCGGAAAAACCGAAAATTGGGGGACGACGACTATAGGCCAACCATGACCTAGCCAGTCGTTGGCTATGAGCCCCTCACTCCTCACCAGCCCTGATCTCAAATCACCCAATCGAAATCGAAGGCCTCGAGCAGGGCGCCCGTGACGGCGCCGGCGACAAAACCGCCAAACAAGGCGCCGGGCATGAGGGTCTGGATCGAGTCCAGCAGGGCGTAATAACCGCTATCCACGGCACCGATGAGTGGCCCGCCGAAGACCCACAGGCTGGCGGCCACCACGGCGGCGACCATGCCGATCACCAGGCTCTCGATGAGCTGACAGGTGGCGCCCTTCCTGACCCTGGCCAGGCCCAGCCACCAACCCACGGTGGCAGAATACAAGGTGCCATTGACCGAGACCAAAAAGGCGACGATGGCCGTCACGTTGAAGGTGATGGGATGGAGGGACTCGACCAGGCCCAACAGGGCGCCACAGGCCAAGCCCGAGACCAGACCCGCCATGGCCTTGCCCGGGGCCTGCAGGGCGCACTGGTCCGGAAAGCGCAGCAGTCGGCCGAATAGGGCGCCCGCCAGCGCGGCCGCCAAAGCCACCTGCCAGAGGGCGACGGTGCCGGGCAGCAGCATGAACAACAGGCTGGCCATCAGCAGGCCGATGACCGTGCCCACCAGCGCCACCTCCCGAGCACTGTAGAAGGCGGCACCGACGGCCCCGGCAATGGCGGCGGCGGGGGCGAAGGAACCGTGCTCCAGTCCCAGGGCCTGGAAGAGGAGGTACAGGGCGGTGAAAAGCGGCGCGTAGATGAGACCGATGATGGCCCAGACGAGCCCCCGGAAAAAAACCAGGGAGGTCCGGGAGGTAGTGAGGGAGGTGGACATGAGGATACCGAACGGATACTGCTGTCGGTGGCGCCGGGCGGACGCCCGGGGCCGGTCGGAGGCAAGTATTTTCCGCCCTCGGCGGACGGTCGGCAACTGGTTTGATCAGTAATCGCTAAATAAGCCAAATGCCCTGGCCGCCGCGCCGAACAAACCTGGAGGATAAAAAAAGGGGCCTGGTGGGAGGCCCCTTCGCACGACGAGCGCGGCTTGATAACGCCGTGCTCTAGCTGGGCGCTAGCCGGCCTTCAGGGTCCAGGAGGCGCACCAGCCATTGGCGTTGACGGCCTTGCCGGGGAAGAGGGAGCAGGGACGCCACTCGCCTTCGGCGGCCTGGATGAACTGGCAGTTGGCGCAATGCTGATTGGCGCCGGGAGTACCCGCCTTGTCGGGACGGGTGGCGGTGGCCGCGTCATGGACATACTTGAGGGCCTTGGCGGTCGGATCGGCGGCCGGGTCGACATGGGGCAGATCGGCGGCCTGGACGCTGGTCATGCCGACCAGGTTCAGGACCGGCACGGCGGCCAGGCCACCGAGCATCAGTTTGACGGCGTCGCGACGGCTCTTGTTCATCTCGGACATTCGCTCTTCTCCTCTATGAGATTGGGGGGGGATTAAGACCCGCCGGCCATGCGTTGGGGGTCAGGATGGATTTTGCACCAAGCGCCCGGGAAACTCCACCCTGGCTAAGCAAGGTTGCGGCGGAACCATGATTTTTTCATCTTGCGCGACCGCCGCCCGGGTCCGGCCCTGTACCGCCCCTGTACCGGCCCGGTCAGCGGAAGTAGGTCCCCGCGCCGGTGGTGTGCCGGCGCCAGAAGGCATCGGTAAAGCGGGCCAGTTGGACCTCATCGGCCCCGGAGGAGGCATGGACGAAGCGGGTGGGATCCACCACCACCCCCACATGGCTATCGCCCTTGACGCGGAAAAAGATCAGATCCCCGGGTTTGACCTTGGACAACTTGACCGGCTTGGCCTTGTCCTTCTGATCAGTGGAGACCCGGGGGATCTTGATCCCCGCCTTACGATGGACATACTGGGTCAAGCCGCTGCAATCCAGGGCCTTCCCCGGCTTGCTGCCACCGTAGGTGTAAGGGGTACCGATCTCCTCCAGGGCCGCGGTCACCGCCTTGCCACGCGGACCGGAGGGAATCTTGATGCCATACTTATCACCGATGCTGCCGCAGCCGGCCAAGGCCAGCAGCAGGCTCAGCAGCAGGCCGCGCATCAGGCCCCGGGTCAACGTGAAAGACAGGGCAAAGTCGCTCATCCTTGGAGGGATGACGCGCGCCCTCATACCCGTTAGTGAGGTCATCTTCCTCCTCCTCGGCCAGGAAGAACGAACAGACTGTTGTTGTTAATTTTTTTAATCCACGCACAGAGGATTGTCAATGATCCGCCAGGACCTGGAATCCCCGACCGCCCGGCCCGGCCCGGAGCCCGTCATCGGCAACCTGAGTCCCGCCGAACTGGCGGAGGACCGTTCGGGACCCTCCTTGGGGCACGAGGGGGCGCAGCCGGTTACCCAGCCATCCTACCATCCCGAGCCCGAGCCCGAGACCGAAGAGCGCCGTCTGGCCCAGGCCCTGGGGGCCTTGATCCGGGAGCGTGGGGCGACCCAGCCCCTCGCCATGGCCAGCGGCCACCCCGCGGCGGCGATCGCGGCCCCCGCCGACCCCTGGTGGGACGCCCCCCCCCGCCCAACCCCGTCCCGCCCGGGAGGCGGCTCCTGGCTGAGCTTCCGTCGTCTTCTGGACCTGCTGGGAATGTCATTGACCGTCCCGCTCTTCTGGATCGGCTACCAGGCCTTCCTGGCCCTGCCCGAGGCCCCGACCCAATCGCCCTGGGCATTGCTCGGCAGCGCCCGACTGGAGACGGCGGTCGCGCCACCGGCGAGTCAGGCCGCGGAACTCGCCAGGGCCCTGCCGCCGATCGGCCAATTCGATTTCGGCCAGACGGTGGCGCCCACCGACACTCCACCCGCCCTCCCCGCCCTGATCCGCCAGGAGCCGGTGGAGCTCTACCGCTCCATCTACGAACTGGAAGACGCCTTCGAGGCCAAGTACGTCCCTCCCGCCGGCTGCGCGGGGCTGGACACCCAGGCCGGGGTGGACATCACCGCCTGCATCAACCATCGCCTCAGCGCCCGCCGTGCCTTCCTGTCCAGCAATGGTCGCACCCTGGAGCCAGACGAGCCCGTCAGGGTGCGCCGGCCCGCCGCCGGAACGGAGATGGAAGGGGAGGAAGGTTGGCGCTGACGGCCGGCGCGGCCTGGCGGCGACTATCCTCCTGCCGGGGAGTCTGGTGGATTTGGAGTACCAGCGGGTTAACCGTTCAGCCCCCTCTCCTCAACCCTCCTCCGCCAGGGGGGGTGAGTAAGAGCGTCAGCGGCTTGGACCGCCAAAGCCCTCATGGGGCACAAGAGGTCTGAACGAATACCCGTCAGATTCTTAAGCGAAATCCGCTCCTTCCGCTCGGCGCGGGGGGAATGAACCACCCGCTCTCGTCGCGCCTTTGGACTCAGAAGCGCCGTTCCCGGTCCACCCAGCGCCAGGCGATGCCCAGGCCCAGGGCGGCCACCAGGGCGGAGGCCCCGAAGGTCCCCAGCGCACCCGCCTCGCCCCACAGCCAGCCGCTGCCCAGACTGCCAACCGCCCCCCCGGCCCCGTAGACCAGGCTGTTGAACAGGGCTTGGCCGCGGCCCTGCAGCCGGCCGGTAAAGTAATGATGGGTCAAATGGATGGCCCCGGCGTGAAAGGCGCCGAAGGTGGCGGCGTGGAAGACCTGCGCCAGGATCAGGACGCTGGCTTCCGTCACGAAGGCGCCGATCAGCAGCCAGCGCAGCGCCGCCAGGACCAGGCTCGCCAGCAGGATGCGGCGGGCGCCAAAGCGCTCCAGCAACCGGTGCATGACGGCGAAGACCAGCACCTCCACCACCACCCCCCAGGCCCAGAGGGCGCCGATGAGGTCGCTGGCATAGCCGGCCTGGGTCAGGTGGATCGAGTAGAAGGCATAGTAGACCCCATGGCTGGTCTGCATCAGGAATCCGGCTAGCAGAAAGGCGGCGACCTCGGGCCGGCGCAGGACCTCCCGGACGGAGGCGCCGTCCTGGACGGGGCGGGCCTCCACCGGGCGCTCGAAGACCAGCAGGCTGGTGAGCCAGATCCCCACCTGGAGCCCCAGGGTGACGATCGGCACCACGCCACTGCCCAGACGCCCGACCAGCGCCCCCAGGACCAGCACCGCCAGGATGAAGCCGATGGAGCCCCAGAGGCGGATGCCCGCATAGCGCCGCAACCGCGACCCCAGGTGGTTGATGGTCACCACCTCCATCTGCGGCAGGGAGGCATTCCAGAAGAAGCTGAAGACGATCATCGCCAGGGCCATCTCCCAGAAGCCCCTCACGGCGAAGAGGGTCGCGAAGGTGAGCCAGGACAGCAGGGAGGCCAGCCGCACGATGGGCATGCCGCGTCCGGCGCGGTCGGCCAGCCAGCCCCAGACGTTGGGGGCAATGATCTTGGTGCCTTGCAGGATGGCCATCAACTGGCCGATGGCCAGGGCCGAATAGCCCAGGTCCTGGAGGTACAGCCCCCAGAAGGGCAGCATGGCGCCCAGGGAGGCGAAATAGAAGAAGTAAAAGCCGGAAAGTCGCCAGTAAGGCATGCTGGCTGGAGGCCTGGCCCCGGGCCGGGCCAGCGGAATCAGGTACCGGTCCGGGCGGAGAGCGGCGGCGCGCCCGGCCGGACGTCGGCGTTCTGCGCGCGGTGGCGCAGCCAGTGGTCCATGAGCACCAGGGCCAGCATGGCCTCGGCAATGGGCGTGGCGCGGATGCCCACGCAGGGGTCATGACGGCCCTTGGTGACGATCTCCGTGGCCTGGCCATCCACGTCCACCGTCTGGCCGGGCAGGCGGATGCTGGAGGTCGGCTTGAGGGCCAGGCGGGCGACGATGTCCTGGCCGCTGGAGATGCCGCCCAGGATGCCCCCGGCATGGTTGCTGAGAAAGCCCGCCGGGGTCATCTGATCCCGGTGCTCGCTGCCCTTCTGGGTCACGCAGGCGAACCCGGCGCCGATCTCGACCCCCTTGACGGCGTTGATGCTCATCAGGGCATGGGCGATGTCGGCGTCCAGGCGATCGAAGATGGGCTCGCCCAGGCCCGGCGGCACCCCCTCGGCGACCACCGTCACCTCGGCGCCGATGGAGTCCCCGGACTTGCGCAGGGCGTCCATGTAACCCTCCAGTTCGGCGACGGCGGCAACGTCGGCACAAAAGAAGGGGTTACGCTCCACCTCGTCCCAGTCGAAGCCCTGGGGCCGGATGGGCCCGAGCTGGGAGAGATAGCCCCGGACCCGCACCCCGAGCCGCTCCCGCAGATACTTCTTGGCGATCCCGCCGGCGGCGACGCGGATCGCCGTCTCCCGGGCCGAAGCGCGGCCACCGCCCCGATAGTCCCGGAAGCCGTACTTAAAGCTATAGGTGTAGTCCGCGTGCCCGGGACGAAATTTGGCCGCGATCTCGGCGTAGTCCTTGGAGCGCTGATCCTCGTTGTAAATCACCAGGGCGATGGGGGTGCCCGTGGTCCGGCCCTCAAAGACCCCGGAGAGGATCTGTACCCGATCCGACTCCCGCCGCTGGGTGGTATGGCGGGACTGGCCGGGCCGACGGCGGTCCAGGTCGACCTGCAGGTCCGCCTCGCTCAGTTCCAGCCCGGGTGGGCAGCCATCGACGATGCCGCCAATGGCGGGGCCGTGGCTCTCGCCGAAGCTGGTGGTGACGAAGCACTTGCCGAAACTGTTGCCAGACATGGAGTGAGGAGGCTCGACCCTGGGGCGTGTAAGGCTAACGAGAGATTAATCAACCATTTCGGCGGCCGGAAGGCGGGGAAAGGCTGACCCTAACCCGGAGCCGCGAAAATGGCCTTGGACCGGCTGATACCCGCGGAGATCAGACCTCAAAGATTGGAGGTGGTGAGGAGATCGCCGGGATTCAGCCAGGTGTTGGCCCGCTCGATCGCCTCGCGATTGAGGCCGCTGGTGGCCTGATAGAGCTTGATCCCGTTGAGGATGTAGTCGTAACGCGCCGAGAGATACAGGTATTCGTTATTGAAGAGCTGCCGCTGGGCATCGAGGACATCCACCTGGGTGCGGGTGCCGACCTCCAGGCCGGCCTGGGTGGATTCCAGTTTGCTGGTGGAGGCGACGATGGCCGCCTTGCGCGCCTCGACCTCGCTGATGCTGGACAGGACGCCGCGGAAGGCATCCGTGACCGCCTGGTTCACCTTGCGGCGGGTCTGGTCCAGTTGCTCCTGGGCCGCCCCCAGGTTGTGCCCGGCCTGGCGGGTGCGGGAGACCACGGCCCCGCCCTGATAGATGGGGATGCTCAGGTTCAGGCCGATGTAGGAGGTATCGGTGTCGTAACCGCCAAACATCTCCGATCCGCTGCGATCAAGGTTGTAACCCGCCTGGAGACCCAGGGTCGGATAGTGGCCGGAACGCTGGATCTCGACCTCCTTCTTGGCCGCCGCCACCGCCATGGAGGCCGCCTGGATGTCGTAATTGTTCTCCAGGGCGACCTTGGTCCACTGCTCGATGTCATTGGGCTCGGGGGGCGCCAGGGGCAGGTTGTCGCCCAGGCGCGCCAGGGGGACGTTCACGGGGCCGATGATGACCCGCAGGGCCTCCCAGGCATTCTCCAATTGATTCTTGTAGTTGATGACCTCGGCCCGGGACTGGTCGTAGGCGGCCTGGTTGTCGTTCACGTCGGTGATCGCCACCAGGCCCACCTCGAAGCGCTGCTTGGACTGCTCCAACTGGCGCTCGTTGGCCCGCATCAGGGCCTCCCCGGACCGCACCAGGTCCGCCGCCCGCAGGACCTTGAAATAGGCCTCGGCGGTCCGCGCCATCAACTGAATCTGATTGGTCTTGTACTGGGCCTCGGCCTGGGAGATGACGTCGTCCGACTTCTGGAGCCCGATCCACTGGCCACGGTTATAGACCGTCTGATTCAAGGTGGCCGTGGCGGTACCGGTGGAAAAGTTTTCCCGCATGTTGCGGGTTTCCGGGCCGACCTGAACGTCATAGGCCTCGACGTTCTGATAGGTGCCAGAGGCATTGACGCCAATGTTGGGCAGGAGGAGGGCCAGGGACTGGGGCTTGACCTCCTTGGTCGCCAGCAGTTGCTGCTCGGCCTGCTTGAGCAACGGATCGCTCAGCACCGCCAGGTCGTAAATCTGGATCAGATCTTCGGCCAGGGCCGGTCCGGCACCCGCGAGGGCCAGGGTCAGACCGAGGGTCAAAATACGTCTACGCATGAACTCGTTCCCCGTGAGGATGGCGACGAATAGGCTCTTATGGGAGATCGGGGCCGATTTCCCGAATAGTTCAAGGCGCCTGAATGGTTCAAGGCATTATAGGAGAGCCCCTTTCATTGGCTCAATGCGAGGGATCAATCCCGATAGAGATCGTCGGAAATGGGTCCGAGGCGCCGGCATGGGGGGCGACGCCCCCCTGGCCGGCAAGGGTAAAGGGATGGCGGCCCTCATGGGGACTACTCCGCGGGACAGGTAAAACAACCCGCTCCGTTATACCAGGGCGGGGATACCTCATGAGGCCTCCCGCTCCGCGCTGGCCACTGCCTTGGGCTGGCCACGCAGCCGCCGGACCCAGCGTCCCGACCCTTCCGCCATGCCCTGGAACATGACATAGAGGCCAGGGATGACGAGGATGCCAAACAGGGTCGCCGCCAGCATGCCGCTGAGCACCGTGGTGCCCAGGTGGACGCGGGAGTTGGCCCCGGCGCCGGTGGCGATCACCAGGGGCAGCAGGCCGATGATGAAGGCCAGGGCGGTCATGAGCACGGCGCGGAAGCGCATCCGCGCTCCGGCCAGGGCGGCGTCGTACAGGCCCTTGCCCGCCTCGTGCTGTTCCTTGGCGAATTCGACAATGAGGATGGCGTTCTTGGCCGCCAGGCCGATGAGCAGCACCAGGCCGATCTGGGCGTAAAGGTCGTTCTCCAGATGGCGCAACATCAGCCCTCCCGCGGCGCCGAGGACCGCCACGGCGACCGAGGTCAGCACCGAGAAGGGGATGGTCCAGCTTTCATACAGGGCCACCAGGAAGAGATAGCCGAAAAGCACCGCCAAGCCAAAGATGGCCGCCTCGACCCCAGCGCTTTGCTGGGCCTCTTGGAGGGACATGCCGGTCCACTCGAAGCCAAACCCCTGCGGCAGCGTCTGTTTAGACACCGCCTCCATGGCCGCCATGGACTCGCCGCTGGTATAGCCACGCGCGGTGCTGCCGTTGATGGCGGCGGTGGGGAACTGGTTGTAACGGAACACCAGATCGGCGCCCAAGTCGTCGCGCACCTCCGCCAGCACCCCGATGGGCACCATGGCGCCCGTATTGGAACGGACATAGGTCTCCCCGATCTGGTCCACCCGGGCCCGGGCGGTCTGGTCCGCCTGGACGTTGACCTGGTAGGTCTGGCCCAGGTAGGTGAAGTTGTTGACGAAGGTGCTGCCGAAGACCGATTGCAGGGTCGAGAAGACGTCCGCGACCGGTACCTGGAGATATTCCGCCTGGGTGCGGTCCAGGTCGAGGAAGAGTTGGGGCACGTCGGCGTCGAAGGTGGAATAGGCCGAGGCGATGCTGGGCTCCTGGCGCGCCGCGGTCATCAGGCCGTTGAGGACCTGGGTCAGCTCCTGGGAGGACTGGCCCCCCAGCCCTTCGAGCTGGTAGGTGAAGCCGCCGGCGTTGCCGAGACCAGGGATGGGGGGCGGCGGAAAGACCAGGACCTCGGCATCGGCGATGGCGGCGAAGCGGGCCTCCATGGCCCCGATCAGGCCGCGGATCTGGGTCTCCGCCGTCTTGCGGTCGTCCCAGGGGTCCAGGACGAAGACCCCCAGGCCGGAATTGGAGGAGGCGGCGCCGGTGAGCATGCTGTAGCCGGTGACGGTGAGGACATTGGCCACCCCCGGCGTGGAACGGGCAATCTCCGCGACCTGATCGAGGACCTGGATAGCCCGCGGCAGGGCCGCCCCGGTGGGCAGCTTGATATCGGCGAAGAGGACGCCCTGGTCTTCGTTGGGGATGAAGCCCGTGGGCAGCCGGTCCAGAATCCACACCGCCGCCCCGCCGACCAGGATGATGATCAGGCCAGCGACGATGGAGCGGCGGGCGATCAGTCCCACCACCCGCACATAACCGTTGCGGGTGGCGTCCAGCCCCTGGTTGAACCAGGCGAAGGGCCCGCGCTTGGCCTCCTTGGGGGTCCCCAGAAAGAGGGCGCAGAGCATGGGCGAAAGGGTCAGGGCATTGATGGCGGAGATGGCCACCGCCGTGGCGATGGTGAGTGAGAACTGCTGGAAAAGGCCGCCACTGATGCCCGGCAGGAAGGCCACCGGGGCGAAGATGGCGAACAGCACCAGGGTGGTGGAGACGATGGGCCCGGTGACCTGTTCCATGGCCTTGAGGGTCGCCGCCCGCCGGTCCAGCCCTTCCTCGAGCATGACGCGCTGGACGTTCTCCACCACCACGATGGCGTCGTCCACCACCAGCCCGATGGCCAGCACCACGGCGAACAGACTGATGGTGTTGGCGGAGAAGCCCGCCGCCAGCAGGACGATGAAGACGCCGATCAGGGAGACGGGGATGGTCAGGGCCGGGACGATGGTCGCCCGGATATCCTGTAGAAAAATGTACACCACCAGCAGCACGATCACCGCCGTGATGGCCAGGGTGGAGATGATCTCGGCGATGGAGGCCTGGACGAACAGGGTCGAGTCGTACATAACCTCTCCCGCGACCCCATCCGGGAAGCGGGATTTCAACGCCTCGAGCTCGGCGCGCACGTCCTTGGCCACCTGCAAGGCATTGGCCCCCGGCGCCTGGTAGATACCGATGGCCGCCGTCGGCTTGCCGTTGAACTTGGAGAAGGAGCTGTACATCTGCGACCCCAACTCCACCCGGGCGATATCCCGGACGCGGACGATACCGCCGTCGGCGCTGGTGCGGACCACGATGTCCTCAAACTCCTCGGGCTGGACCAGTTGCCCCTCGGTGACGACGGTGAACTGGAAGACCTGATCGTCGCCGATGGGCGGCCCACCCACCGAACCCAGGGCGGCCTGGAGGTTCTGCTTGCGCACCGCGTTGACCACATCCTCCGGCGCGATGCCCAGGGCGGCCATTTTTTCCGGCTCGATCCAGATGCGCATGGAGTAATTGAGGGGGCCAAACTGGTTGGCCTGACCGACCCCCGCCACCCGCGCCAGCTCGTTCTGGACGTTGATGGTGGCGAAGTTGGACAGGAAGAGGGCGCTCTTGCTGTCGTCCGGGGAATAGACATTGACCACCAGCAGCAGGTTGGTGGCCTCGGCCTGGACCGTCACCCCCAGGTCCTGGACCTCGGTGGGCAGCAGGGCCAGGGCCTGGGAGACCCGGTTCTGGGTGTTGACCTGGGCGATGTCCGGGTCCGTGCCCACGGCGAAGGTCACCGTCAGGGCATAGGTCCCCGCGGCGGAGGAGACCGAGGACATGTAGAGCATGTCCTGGACGCCGTTGACCTGCTGCTCGATGGGGCCACCGACGGTACTGGCGATGGTCTCGGCGTCGGCGCCGGGGTAAGTGGCGTTGACCATGACCACCGGCGGGGTGATGTTGGGGTATTGGGCGACGGGGATGGCCTTGATGGCCAGGAGCCCGGCCACCACCAGGACGATGGAGACGACCGACGCCAGCCGGGGCCGCTCGACGAAGACCCGGGAGATCATGGGCGCTGCTCCGCCTGGCTGCCTTCACCACCGCCGGCATTCTTCTGGGTTGCCGCGTCCTTGGCCGCCCCGGCGGGGGCCGCCGGGGCACTCGCCGGCGCCTTGTCCCCGCCCTGGCCCGTCGTCGCGGGCTTGGATGGGGCCGCCTTGGCGGCATCCCCATCGGTTTGACTCTGCTTCACCGGCTTCACGACCATGCCCGGCTTGACCTTCTGCTCCCCGGAGACGATGACGATGTCCCCCACCTGCAGGCCCGAGAGGACGGCATAGTTGGTACCCACCTGGGCCCCGGTCTTGACCGCGCGCACCGCCACCCGGTTGTCGGCTCCCACCACGAAGACCTGTTCGCCGTCCTTGGTCCGCTGGATGGCCGAGGCCGGCACCAGGGGCTGGCGCTCCTGTTCGGCGCTATGGATCACGGCGGCGATGAACTGACCGGGCAAGAGCATCTGCTCGGGGTTGGGGAAATCGGCGTAAACGGCGACGGTGCCGGTGCGTGGATCGACCTGGTTATCGACAAAGGCGATCTCCCCGGGGTGGGCGTAGGTCGCTCCCGTCGGCAGGATGAGCTTGGGAATGAACTTTTTGCGGATGACCTCCAGCCCATCCCCATCGGTCATCTCGGCGATGCGCACGAAGATCGCGCCGGGAATGGAGAAGACGGCGCGGATGGGATCGAGCTGGACCACGGTGGCGAGGGTACCGCTGGCGGTGTTGACCAGGTTGCCCTCGGTGTACTTGGTGGGGCCGATGCGCCCGGCGATGGGGCTGGTGATGGTGGTGTAGCCCAGGTTGATCTGGGCGGTGGCGATCGACGCCTTGGCGTCCTCACCCTGGGCCTTGCCCTTGTCCACCGCCGCCTGGGCCTCGTCGCGCTGGGCCTTGGCCTTGTCGCGATTGGCCTGGGAGGTGTCGCCCTTCTTTAGCAAGGTATCCTGACGATCGAGGTCGAGCTGTTTGTTGGCCAGATCGGCCTCCGCCGCCGCCTGGCTGGCCTGGGCCACGGCCAGTTGCGCCTTGGCGCCGTCAAGGGTGGCCTGGAAGGGGGCCTGCTCGGTCTGATAAAGGAGTTGATCCTTGGCGACCATGGCCCCCTGAGCGAAGGCCAGCTTGGTGAGGAAGCCCTCCACCCGGGCCTTGATGTCCACCGACTGGATGGCCTTGATGGTGCCGATGAAGCGCTCCTGCTTGTCCACCAGCCCCTCCTCGATGGCGGTGACCACGACCGCGGGCACGGGCGCCTTCTCCTCGGCCGGCGGCGGCGTCGCGGCGGCCAGCGGCGACGGGGCGAAGCTCAAGGGGGTCAGGGCCAGGGAAAACAGCAGGATGGAGAGTGGGCGGCGGGCAAGGTGGGCGGCGATGGACATGGGGCGGAAACCGGAGGAAGGGCGGAGGGCGGCAGTATAATCCCCTCGCCGCGGGGACGCCGGAGCAATCGCGCCGCGATCCCCCGACCAGGGTGGCCCAGGCATCTACTTGCAGCTAGAAAGGGATCAAGCAGCGGCTTTCATGACGAAATCGACATGGATCGCGTCATACGGGAAATGGATCTTGCCCTCGGCGGTTTTTTCCACTATGCCGGCTTTGCGCAGTGCCATGACATCCGCATGGACGGCTTTGACATCGCGCTGGACCCTGCGGGCCAATTCCCGAATGGAGAGGGGTCCGGTTCCAGCCATGGTCTGCAAAATTCGCCAGCGTTTGGCGGTCAGCGCCTGCCAGAGGAGTTCCGGGGTGGCGAAACTGATCCGGGGGTCGCTGGGTTGCCCTGTCTTCCAGGCCTCGGCAAAATCCGCGAGGTTATCCTCGAGGGTGCGGACATCAAAGGTTATCGTCGTCATGCTGGCACCTCGTGACATCGGCCATGAAATCGGCGATCAGTTGTTCAATTTCAGTGAAGTGGTAGCCACTTTCCCGCCCGTTCCGGTGGCGGTGATCCCCTTTTCCCGCCTCGTCGTCGTATCGCAACACGCAATCACCGTCCTTCACCAGGGCGAGGCGGTATTTGTAGCGGTGTTGGCAGCCGCTGACCGGTCGCGGTAGTTTCCAGGCAACCAGTTCCGCGAACACATTCGCGCGCAACTGGATGCGGCGGTTGAACAAGGGTTGAGCGGCCATGTTGGACAAGATAACAACATCGCCAAGGCCAGGCAATGCAAACAGAAAATCGTGCCGGATTCGGATGGGGCGGGTCGGCTAGCCAGCGCGGCGGCTAGTGTTTGCTGGGCCATTTGCGAAACAGCCATTTTTGGACTGCTTGAAAAGGTCATTTTGCGAAACAAAGCCATTTTTTCGGACACCCAGCAGGCGGAGACCCTCCGTCAGCTCGTCGCGTCCGGGCTGTGCTTGGCCCGGCAGCGCCGACATCGCCTGGCCCTGCTCCTCGCCGGTTCCGCCTCCTGGTGTCGGCTGGCTGCGGAGGTCTGTCTGGCGGCAAATCCGGGCCAGGGCGTCTGGCTATCCGATGGTCCCGGACCCGATGATCGGCGCCCCCTCGCCGCCGGTCCGCGACTGCTGGGCGAGGAACTCGATTATCTGGTCTACGACGCCCATGCCGGCTTTGACCCCGACGGCTTTGGCGCCGCCACCGGCGCCCTGCGTGG
>JAGVUH010000154.1 GCA_019136395.1 Gammaproteobacteria bacterium | reverse complement strand
ATCCGGATGCTTCTTCGCCAGCCGGTTGGCCAGCTTCGCCAGGGTCTTGGTCGCCCCGATGCCCACCCCCACCGGCAGGCCGATCCACTTCAGCACCCGCGCACGCAGTTCCCGACCCTGCTGGGTCAGGTCCCAGTGGTCAAAGCCCGCGAAGCGCAGAAAGGACTCGTCGATGGAGTAGATCTCCTGCTCCGGGCTGAACTGGCCGATGATCGTCATCAGCCGCCGGCTCATGTCGGCATAAAGGGTGTAGTTGGACGACAGGGCCACCCCCCGGTTCTCTGCCAACAGGTCCCGCACCTCAAAGAAGGGCTGACCCATCCTGATACCCAGGGCCTTGGCCTCCTCGCTGCGCGCCACGCAGCAGCCGTCGTTGTTGGACAGCACCACCACCGGCCGGTCGCGCAGCCGGTAGTCGAACACCCGCTCGCAGCTCACGTAGAAATTGTTGGCATCGACCAGGGCGAAGGGCGCCTGGGCGGGGGACGGGAAGAAACCGACGGCCATGCTGGGTTACCGATTGCTGTTACGTCAATCGGAGTATAGCCCAGGGATGCGACAAAGCCTGTCCACGCTTTTGGGCGTCACCGGTCTACCGACCGATATCAAGGCTGTGCTTGACGGCCTCGCTCTTGCTCAAGCCGAGACGACGGCGGGTGGCCGGAAAGCGTCGTTGTGGAGGCTGCGCAGGCCCTCGGTGACGACGAGGTCGATTTTGCCGGAGCCGCCCAAAAGGGCAAATTGCGAAACGAACCCATTTTGCCGGTCCGCCGAAAAGGCTAAATTGCGAAACAACCCCACCCGGGGCCGAGCCCCGCCCCTGTTGGCGCAGAAACTCGTTCAGCTATGTCCTAGAACCGGCACCGGTGGCCGAAGTTTCTTAGGAAACCCATTTTTCAGGCCCGCCCGGGGGGGCAAGATGGCATCCGCAAGGTCCAGAGGTAGGAGCGAGGGGCGTGGAACGAGGGGCGAGGGGTGAAGGGGTGAAGGGGTGAAGGGGTGAAGGGGTGAAGGGGTGAGTCACGCCGTCAATGGGACTTAATGAAAAGTTAATTTTCCCGTCACGGGGCCATCACGGCGCGGGGGCACACTAGCGAGGCTTCAACAAAACCTTCAGCCAGCATGAGGCTCACCATGAAGAAGACCCTGATCGCCGCGGCAGTGACCACCCTGAGCGTGTCCTTCGCGACTCAGGCCCAGGCCCGCGACTACATCGCCGTCGTCGGCTCCTCCACCGTGTTTCCCTTCTCCACCGCCGTGGCGGAGAACTTCGGCCGTAAAGGCACCTTCAAGACCCCCAAGATCGAGTCCACCGGCACCGGCGGCGGCATCAAGCTGTTCTGCGCTGGCGTCGGCGTCGACAACCCCGACATCGCCAACGCCTCCCGGCGCATGAAGGCCTCGGAGTTCGAGCAGTGCGCCGAGAAGGGCGTCAAGGACATCGTCGAGGTCAAGATTGGCTTTGACGGCATCGCCATCGCCAGTTCCAAGAA
Organism: Gammaproteobacteria bacterium; assembly: GCA_019136395.1. The sequence goes on along the minus strand of JAGVUH010000154.1, from coordinate 1,715 downwards.
GACCAAGGCCATGGACCTTACCCTGAAGGACCTCTTCCTGGCCCTGGCCAAGGATGTGCCCAACCCCGATGGCTCCCCGACCCTGGTGGCCAACCCCTACAAGACCTGGAAGGACGTCAACCCCGCCCTGCCTGACGCCAAGATCGAGGTCCTGGGCCCGCCCCCGACCTCCGGCACCCGCGATGCCTTCGCCGAGCTGGGGATGGAGGGTGGCTGCAAGCAGATCGACTTCATCAAGGCCATGGAGAAGGAGGACAAGAAGAAATTCCAGGCGGTGTGCATGGGCGTGCGCGAGGACGGCGCCTACATCGAGGCGGGTGAAAACGACAACCTCATCGTCCAGAAGCTCCAGGCCAATCCCAAGGCCGTGGGCATCTTCGGCTTCAGTTTCCTGGAGCAGAATCAGGACAAGGTCCAGGGCGCCAAGATCAACGGCGTCGCGCCCACCTTCGAGACCATCTCGGACGGCAAGTATCCCGTCTCCCGCTCGCTCTATGTTTATGTCAAGAAGGCCCACGTCGGCACCATCCCGGGGATTCCGGAATTCGTGACCGAGTTCACCAGCGAGGCGGCCTGGGGTCCCGAAGGTTACCTGGCGGACAAGGGCCTGATCCCGCTGCCGGATCAGGAGCGCAAGGAAGTGGCCAAGTCCGCCAGGGCCATGACCCCCATGACCAAGCCCTGATCTCACCACGTCGTCCTCCGAAGCATGCGGCCGCGGCGGATTTGCAACCGCAACCCCCAACAGCCGCTTAGTGCTGGGTCTGGCGCTCAGGTGGCCAGACCCCCTTTTCGGCAGGGATGCCGACCCCCACCCGCACCCAGCCACCCGGTTGGGTGCGGGCCTTTTTGTTTCGGCCCTGGGACCAATCCATGTCGATTTCCGTCCTCTTCCTCGCCCTGTTGGCCCTGATGGCATTGGCCTATCACGCGGGCGTCAAGCGTGCCGTCAGCGCCGCCGGTGGCCACGCCGGCATCAAACACCTGCACTCCCTGCCAGGTTACTACGGTTTTTACGCCGCCCTCTGGGCCGGCCTGCCCGCGCTCCTGCTCCTGGGTCTTTGGGCCGGTTTCCAGGACCATCTGGTCATCAGCCTGGTCATGGCCAAGCTGGCGCCGGAACAGGTTGCCGGTCTCTCGGCTGGCCAGTTGAGCTTGCTGGTCAGCGATATCCAGAACCTGGCGCGAGGCCAGATCGTCGCCGGGGAGGTCACCCCGGCGATCCAGGCCGCGGCCGCGGACTATGGGCGCTTGCAGCACCTGGCGACGCTTGCCCTCTGGGTCCTGGCCCTGGCCAGCGGTCTTGGTGGCCTGACCCTGGCCTGGCTGCGCATCGCCCCCACCCTGCGCGCGCGCAACCGGGTCGAGGGTGTGGTCCGGGTCATCCTGGTGGTCTTCTCCTCCATCGCCATTCTCACCACCCTGGGGATCCTGCTCTCGGTGGTGTTCGAGTCCCTGCTGTTTTTCCAGAAGGTCTCGGTGATCGAGTTCTTCTTCGGCGGCGAATGGAGCCCGCAGATCGCCCTGCGCAAGGACCAGGTCGGCGCCAGCGGGGCCTTCGGCGCCGTCCCCCTCTTCGCCGGCACCCTCATGGTCACGGTCATCGCCATGCTCATCGCCGTCCCCATCGGCCTGATGGCGGCCATCTACCTGTCGGAATACGCCAGCAGCCAGGTGCGGTCCTGGGCCAAGCCCATCCTCGAGGTCCTGGCCGG
>JAGVUH010000521.1 GCA_019136395.1 Gammaproteobacteria bacterium | reverse complement strand
AAGGGCTGGCTGTTCATCCTCGTCACCACCACCCTGCTCTACCTGCTCATCGGTCGCCTTTTTCGGGCCCTTGCCAGCCGGGACCAGGAGATCCTGGCCATCAATGCCAACCTGGAACGGCGCGTGATGGAACGTACCGCCGCCCTGGAGGCGGAGGTCGCCGAACGGCGCCAGGTGGAGGAGCGCCTGCGCCTCAGCGAGGAGCGCCTGCGCCTGACCCTGGATGGCGCCCAACTGGGCATCTGGCACCACCGTCTGGACCCCGAGCATCTGGACTGGTCGGAGATCTGCCAGCGTCATCTTGCCCTGCCGCCGGGTGAGACCCCGAGCTATGCCGGCTTCATCGCCGCCCTGCACCCGGATGATCGCGCCCGGGTGGTGCAACTGGTCGAGGCATCCCTGGCCAGCCGCCAGGACTACGCGGCGGAATACCGGGTACTGTGGGCCGATGGCTCGGTGCATTGGATCAGCGCCCTGGGGCGGGTCTATTGCCGGGGGGATGGCACCCCGGAGCGGCTAGGTGGCATCACCCTGGACATCACCGAGCGCAAGCGCCTGGAGGAGGAACTCCAAGGGCTCAACGCCACCCTGGAACAGCGGGTCGCCGCGCGGACCGCCGACCTGGTCACCGCCCAGGACCAGCTCCGCCAGGCCTTGGCGCGGATGGCCCAGTCCGAGTCCAAGTTCCGGACCATCTTCGAGCAGGCCCCCCTGGGGATCGCGTTGCTGGATGGCCACAGGGGCGAGATCCTCGATGTCAACCAGGGCCTGGAGCGGATCCTGGGGCGGACCGCGGCGGAACTGGCGGACCTCGGCTGGGAGGCGCTCACCCATCCGGAGGACCTGCCGGCGGAACAGGCGCGGGTGGCGCGGCTCATCGCGGGGGAGATCGACGGCTTTCAGTTGGAAAAGCGCTATCTGCGGCCGGACGGGGCGCTGGTCTGGGGCAATCTCATCGTGGCGACGGTGGCCCTGAAGGGCGAGGACCACAAGCTCCATCTCGCCCTGGTCAAGGACATCACCCAACGTAAGCTGGCGGAAAAGCAGTTGCGCGAGAGCGAGGAACGCTACCGCATGCTCTTCAACAACACGGCGGACGCCATCCTCATCCTCGACCTGGCGGGCAAGGTGATCGACGTCAACGACCAGGCCTGCCGGCAGTATGGCTATGCCCGGGAAGACCTCCTGAAACTGCACATCACCGACATCGACACCCCGGAAGACGCCGTCAACGCCGCGTCGCGCATCGCCCTGCTGGACAGCCAGGGCCAGGCCAGCTTCGAGGCCCTGCACCGGAACGCCCAGGGTGACACCATCCCCGTGGAGGTCCGCGCCACCCGGGTCCTGCTCAACGGCCAGCCGGCCATGTTCAGCCTCTGTCGCGATGTCTCGGCGCAGAGGAAGGCCCAGGAGCGCATCGAATACCTGGCCTTCCACGATGAACTGACCGGCCTGCCCAACCGGGTCATGGGCCAGTACCGGCTGCTCCAGGCCATTGCCGTCGCCAACCGCCACCAGACCAGCCTCGCCGTGCTCTACCTGGACCTGGACCGGTTCAAGTACGTCAACGACACCCACGGTCACGCCGCCGGCGATCGGCTGCTGAAGGGCCTGGCCCAGCGCCTGGGCCAGCGCCTGCGGGCCGAGGACTGCCTGTGCCGCCTGTCCGCGGACGAATTCATGCTGGTCCTGCCGGAACTGGGGACCGGGCAGCCGGTGACCCCCGTGGCCCAGGCCTGCGAACGGCTCCTGGCCACCCTCGCCGCGCCCTTCGACCTTCAGGGCCATCAGCTCCACGCCTCCCTGTCCATCGGCGTGGCCATCTATCCCCAGGACGGTAGCGATGGCGAGACCCTGATGCGCAACGCCGACACCGCCCTCTATGAGGCCAAGCGCGCCGGGCGCGCGACCTACCGCTTCTTCGAGGCGCGGATGAACGATGAGCTGACGCGCTACATCCAGACCCGCGATGCCCTGCGGGAGGCCCTGGAGCGCCAGGAATTCGTCCTGCACTATCAGCCCCAGCTCGAGCTACGCACCGGCCGGATGGTGGGCGTCGAGGCCCTGGTGCGCTGGCAGCGGCCCGGGGTGGGCCTGGTCCCGCCCGGCGCCTTCATCGACGTGGCCGAGGAGAGCGGGCTCATCGTCCCCCTCGGCCGCTGGGTGCTGGAGGCGGCCTGCCGCCAGGCCGCCGCCTGGCGGGCCGCGGGCTGGCCGCGCCTGGTGGTGGCGGTGAACCTCTCAGCGGTCCAGTTCCGTGATCGGCAATTGGGGCAGGAGGTCATGGCCACCCTGACGGCGAGTGGCCTCGACCCCGCCGGGCTGGAGCTGGAACTGACCGAATCCCTGTTGCTGCAGGGCGAGGAGGCCGTGCTGGCGACCCTGCTGGACTGGAAGGCCCAGGGTATCCAGTTGTCCATCGACGATTTCGGTACCGGCTATTCGAGCCTGGCGTACCTGAAGCGCTTCAAGGTGGACAAACTCAAGATCGACCGTTCCTTCCTGGTCAATCTCCTCACCAGCGGCGAGGACCGGGCCATCGTCCTGGCCATGATCCAGATCGCCCGCAGTCTCAATCTCCAGACCATCGCCGAGGGCGTGGAGGAGGCCGCTCAGGCGGAACAGCTCCGGATCATGGGCTGCGACGAGGGCCAGGGCTATCACTATGCCCGCCCCATGCCGGCGGCGGACCTGACCCGGTGGCTGGAGGACCGCTCAGGCCCGGGGCTTTAGGTCCAACCCCACCAGGACCCGCTCGGTGTGCGACGCGAGATACTCCTCACAGATCTGGCGCAGATTGGCGAAGGCCAGGACGGAGCGCGGCGTCTGGCCGGCGACGTAGAGCCGCAACAGCCACTGTTCCGTCCCCGCCGGGGACGGCTCCGGCGATGGGGTCGGCGCTTGGCCGGCGTCATGGGGCGAGTTCATGGGCATCTCCGGTGGCGTCATCGGCCTGGCGGCTGCGGGCCATGGCGTCACGGCCCTGGCGCAGCGCCTTTTCCCGGGCCTCCTCGCGGGCGATCAGCCCCAGGGTCTCGGCCTCCTGGGCCAGGAACTCACCGCGCAGCTCGGCAATCCGGGCCTCCAGGCGGACCCGCTGGCGCTCCAGCTCGCGCTGCTGACGCTCGATCTCCTGACGGCGGACCAGCCGCGCCGCCTCCTCCTCCGCCTCCTGGCTGAGACGCGCCGAGCCGGTGAGGACGCCCCCGGGCCCGACATAGACATCGCGCAGCACCACCCCCTGGTCGGTAATCAGAAACTCCCGCGTCTGGTTAGAGTGGGCCATGCCGCGGGATTTGAGGATGCTGAGACTGCGGTTGCGCTCGCCGCCGGACTCCATCGCCAGCAGCATGAGCCAGGTGTCGATGAGGGAGGAGATGGCGGTATCGGTCTGGTCCACGGGGCTACCGCCGGCGGTCAGGCTGGTGAAATAGCCGGTGATCCCCTGCACCTTGAGGTGATCGACCAGGCGCATGAGCATGGCCTTGACCTCGATCTCGTTGCCGGGGCTGATGAAGCTGTTGAGGGGGTCCACCACCACGCTATGGGGCTGGAAGCGGTGGATCGCCTTGTGCATGGCGGTCAGGTGCATCTCCAGGCCCTGAAAGGTGGGGCGCTGGGCCGAGAACTGGAGCAGACCCTGGTCGACCCAGGGCACCAGGTCGATGCCGACGGAGCGTTGGTTGCGCTCGATCTGCCGTGGGGACTCCTCGAAGGCGAAGAAGAGGACGCGCTCCCCGCGGCGGCAGGCGGCGTCGGCAAAATGAGTGGCCAGGGTGGTCTTGCCGGTGCCGGCGGTGCCCGAGACCAGGATGCTGCTGCCGCGGTAGAAGCCGCCGCCAGCCAGCATGGCGTCCAGCCGCGGGATGCCGGAGGAGACCCGCTCCGTGGGGGCCTCATGGGCCAGGCCCAGGGCGGTGATGGGCAGGACGGCGATGCCGTCCGCGTCGATGATGAAGGGGTATTCGTTGGTGCCGTGGGTCGAGCCACGGTACTTAACCACCCGCAGCCGGCGGGTGGCGACCAGGTTGCTGATCCGGTGATCCAGGGCGATGACGCAGTCGGAGACGTATTCCTCCAGGCCCTGGCGGGTCAGACTGCCGTCACCACGCTCGCCGGTGACGATGGCGGTGACCCCCCGGTCCTTCAGCCAGCGAAAGAGCCGGTGCAACTCGGCGCGCACGAGGATGGGGTTGGGCAGGCCGGCGAAGAGGACCTCGATGGTGTCCAGCACCAGGCGTTTGGCGCCGATGGCATCGAGGGCGTGGCCGATGCGGATGAAGAGGGCCTCGAGATCGAACTCGCCGCTGGCCTCCATCTCGGTGCGGTCGATCTCCACCCGGTCCACCAGCAACTGGCGGTCATGGACGAGCTGGGCCAGGTCAAAACCCAGGGAGGCGACATTCTCCGCCAGTTCCTGGTCACCCTCCTCGAAGGCCATGAAGACTCCCGGTTCAGCGAAGCGGGTCGCGCCGCGGACCAGAAACTCCATGGCCATGAGGGTCTTGCCGCAGCCGGGGCCGCCACAGACCAGGGTCGGGCGACCGCGGGGCAGGCCGCCACCGGTGATGTCGTCAAGGCCGAGGATGCCGGTCGGGGCCTTGGAAAGCGGGCTGGAGAGGGGTGTCATGAGGGTGCCGGGCGCAAGGGGTTCGCGAAGCGGGAACGGGCGGCGCTATTGTCCATATTCCACGCCGCGCTGGCGAGACCGGGGCGCAGACTGGGGCGCGGTCTGGACCACGGAGCCGGGCCCGGACTGGGGCAAGGCACGGGGCACGGGGCACGGGGCACGGGGCACGGGGCACGGGGCACGCTCAGGCGGACGAGGGCGTCGCCGCGAAGACCCGGACCGTGTGCCGGCCCGCCTCCTTCGCCTGGTACATCGCCATGTCCGCGCGTTTGATCAGCTCCTGTTCGCTGAGGTCCTTTCCCGCAAAGAGCGCGACGCCGATGCTGGCCGAGCAGAGGTGCTCGATGACCGCTGGCGCACCCTCGTCCGGGTGGATGGCCAAGCGATAGGGCCGGGCCAGAACCGCGGCGATGTGGGTGGCGATGCTCAACGCCTGATCAGCGGCCCGCGCCGGGTCGGCATCGAGCCCGCCGACCACGATGACGAACTCATCGCCACCGAGGCGGGCCACCGTGTCGGTCTCCCGTAGGGACCCGGTCAGCCGCTCGGCCACCTCCCGCAACAAGAGATCCCCCGCCGCATGGCCATGTTCGTCGTTCAGGGGTTTGAAGTTGTCCAGGTCGAGGACCATGAGCGCCCCCGGTAACCCCGTCCTCTGGCTGGTAGCCATGGCCAGGTGCAGGCGTTCGCTCATCAACCGCCGATTGGGGAGCTTGGTAAGGCTGTCGTGGTAGGCCAGTCGGCGAATCTCCTCCAGGGCCTGTTCGCGCTCGATGGCGATGCTGGTGAGATTGGCGGACCTTTCGATCATGACCAGATCGTCCGGGCTCGGGCGGTGCGGCTGGCGGTGATAGATGGCGAAGGTACCGAGCACCTCCCGGGCGGGGCCCAGGATGGGCTGGGACCAGCAGGCCCCGAGTTCCGCCCGGTGCGTCAGGTCGCGAAAGGCGGCCCAGAAGGGGTGCCGGGCCACGTCCTCCACGATCACTCGCTGGCCGGTGAAGGCGGCGGTACCACAGGAACCGACCCCGGGACCGATGGCGAGACCCTCGATGGCCGCGTTGTAGAAATCGGGGAGGCTGGGGGCGACGCCCTGGACCAGCCGCTGACTCTCGGCATCCAGCAGCAGGACGCTGCACCGCCAGTCGGGTTTGAGGTGCTCGATGCCGGTGACGATGAAGGTCAGCACCTCCCGCAGCGAGGCCCCGCTGGCGACCAGTTCCAGACTCTGCCCGCGGAACTCGATGTAGTCCTCCAGACCCTTGCGGTGAGTGATGTCATGGTGGGAGCCGATCACGCGCAGGGGCCGCCCCGCCGGGTCGCGACCGATGACCAGGCCCCGGTCCAGG